>JAEZFF010000056.1 GCA_023417635.1 Bacillota bacterium
ACCTTGACATTCATGTGGATTATGAATCTCAAAATGAGATTGGCGTACTTGCAGGCGGGCTGAACATTGCTTTTTCATCTCTGCAGAAAATCGTAGCAGAAATCACTTCCGTTGTGTTGGAAATGGCCAAAGGCAATGTGGCGCTTGACCGAATTCGGGAATACAAAGGGGATTTCAAACCAATCTCCGACGCACTGAATACGATTTTGGATGACCTGAACAATATTTTTGCTTCCATTCACGCTTCCTCCGACCAAGTGCAAAGTGGCTCGGCTCAAGTGTCTGACGGTGCGCAGGCGCTTGCACAGGGTGCAACAGAGCAGGCAAGTTCTGTCGAAGAGCTTTCTGCAACTATCGCTGATATTTCGCAGAAGATACAGCAGAACTCTGAGGAAATCCGTGAAGTGGCATCGAATATGCAGGCAACCACGCAGAACGTGGAAGATAGCAACAACCATATGGATCAAATGCTCTCTGCTATGGGAGAAATCAACACATCTTCCAATGAAATTGCAAAAATCATCAAAGTCATCGACGATATTGCATTCCAGACCAATATCCTTGCGCTGAATGCAGCAGTAGAGGCCGCACGCGCAGGTGAAGCGGGCAAAGGATTCGCTGTTGTTGCGGACGAAGTGCGCAGCCTGGCCAGTAAATCAGCCAATGCGGCAAAACAGACGACGGCTTTGATTGAGGCCTCGGGGAGCAAGGTTCAGGAGGGCTCGGAAATTGCTAACCGTACGGCAAAGTCACTAACGGAAGCGGCAAAGCGAATCCAGATAATCAACGGTTCCGTTCAGAAAATTGAGCAGGCTTCAAATGCACAGACAACTTCTGTAGCACAGATTTCGCAGGGAGTAGACCAAGTTTCAGCGGTGGTGCAAACGAATTCCGCAACAGCGGAGGAAAGTGCGGCGGCAAGTGAAGAGCTTTCCAGCCTTGCCAATATGCTTCGGGACAACGTTGCTGGGATTCACCTACGGGATGCCGAAGGGAACAGCTAACGCTGGAGAAAATGCCAAACTTTGGCCGATAAACTGGCGTTCCTCGGCGGCAAATGTTTGACCGATGATACGATACGCAGCGTTTTTAAAAATCAAAAGCTACCGTCCCATAACCGAAAAACGAACCCAATAAAGTAACCAATACAAATTTGACTAATCTCTCGGGAAAAAACACGAAGCCGCTGCCCACACTGATAGGGCAGCGGCTTCGTGCTGTAAAGATGTAGCCTTTGGTGCAATTATGATTTACCCTTTTTAAATGAGCCAATCTCAATTAGGTTTCCCTCCGGATCCGCAACATAGCAGGTGCGCTGTCCCCAAGGCTCTGTCGTCGGCGGCATAACCGCCTGCCCACCATTTGCCGTGACTTCTGCAAAAGACTTGTCCACCGCGTCGAAATTTTCCATGCTCAAAGCGATTTCAAAATGACCGTTCACTCCCCCGGCATACCCAAAACTGCGCCCGGCCATTTTCTCAAAATCCTTCCTGCCATAGAAAAGGAAAAGCGTTCCGTCCTTTTCCAGGTAGACGTTACCGGCATCTTCCGGCTCCTTGATTTCAAAGCCCAGTACATCACGGTAGAAACGAATCATTTTTGCCATGTCTTTCACAAATACCCCAAAACCGTCTAATTTCATTGCTGCCCCCTCCTTTTGCTTTAATCAGTTTATTTTATCATAAGAGCATCATATTGTATATTCTACATTTAAAATATTTTTAAGCTCTTCCTTGTTAAGGGAATACAGCCCTTCTGGGAAAGCAAGAGTCTTTCTTCCACCGGACTGGCCCGATGGTGACCGAATTCAAAACATTTTATCGGGAATTCCCGCAGAAATTTTCTTTGAATATTATTATAAAATTGTCAATATTTCCATACCTCCAGCGTATTAGAAGCGGAAGGGGGAAAAAGCGTGGATGTTATTAAAAATCCCGAAGAGGCCGTCGACCGGTACGGTATTCTGGTTTACCGCCTGGCACTGGCACAGACGAAAAATCCAGACGATGCTGAAGATGTATTTCAAGAAGTGTTTTTGCGCCTTGTGCGAAGCAGACAGTCATTTGACAGCGACGAACACCTGAAAGCGTGGCTGATTCGGGTAACGGTCAACTGCAGCCGCAGTTTTTGGCGGTCGGTTTTGCGGCGCGGCGAAATTTCACTGGGAATCAAAGATTTCCCGGGCCAAAACGTGCAGACCACAGACGAACATTCGGAGGTCTACGACAAAGTAATGCAGTTGCCATCAAAATACCGCGCAGTAATCCACCTGTATTATTATGAGGGCATGCCGATTGAAGACATCGGCACCGCTTTGAAAATCGGCTACAGTGCAGCGGCAAAGCGGCTGAGCCGAGCAAGAAAACTTTTGAAACAAGAACTGATGGAGGGAGAATACAATGAAGGACATTCAGACCGAATACTGGAAAGCTGCCAGCACGCAGCCCATTCCAAATAACCTTTTTGTACGGACCAAAGAGCGTATGCGGCAGGAAGCCATGCGTTCCCCAAAAATTCGCTGGAGCGTTCTCGCGCCAGTCTGTGCGCTTGCAGTGCTTGTCACCGCATCTGCCATGGCCTACGGGACTTATCGCTTTACACATCCGCCTTATCAGCCGAGGATTAACCCTTCTGTACCTTTAGCGGTAACGCAAAAAGCGGGTGCAGCCGTTGGAAAAACCGATGCTTCGGGCAATCTTGCCATTACCATTCAGCAGACAGTCTGCGACAACAAAAGCCTGTATCTCTCCCTGGAAGTTAAGCGCAAAGACGGCAAACCGCTGCAGGAATCTTCAGGATTCCGGAAATCACAGCTGGCACGAGAGAAATTCTCTCAGGCTAACCTGCAGATAGGCGGAGAAAACTTTGAATGCAATTTGTTTCGCACGGATAATGCATCAGTACCAGACCAGGCAAGCTTCGAATTGTTTTCTCCGGGGGACTTCACCGGTATGAGTGGAAAATCGGCCATTCTGACACTGAAAGACCTGACAGATGAAGTGACTACCTGTGAGGATGCAGGATTTCTGTTTCATGATTTGGGTCAGCTCTATACTAAAATGACACCAGAAAATCCGCAGAATTTCATTAAGACTGGCCTTTACAATGTGTATGAAGACAAATCCCTGATTGCTCCAAGCTGGACCATCCCGGCCGGGGGGCAAAAAATCAAATTTTCAAAGCAGTTCCCAAACGCCTCTATTAACAACATTGGGTTCCACAAGACGGGTGAATATGGCTGCCAGAAGGATGTGTTTTACATCAGCATTACGCCCGGAGACCAGTCGGAAGTTTCTGCGCTGAAAAAGCTGTGTTTCCAAAATACGAACACAATGCAGCCCATTTATTTTGAAGATTTTATACTGACAGGTAACGGCATTGAGCAAAGTCCTAGTTTTGCCAGCGAAAAGGATTACAAAAAGGCATGTCAAAAAGACGCTGAACGTAAGTTAGCATACAACGGCAAAAGAGTTGTTATCGCGCTTTCAACCTTTTTTGACAGCGGCGCGCGGTCTTCAGACTGCTCCGTAAATGACTTGAGCCACTACCGCCTTGTAAAAAATTATAAAACGGAAAACGTGGTCCGCTGCACCGGTACTTGGAGCATTCCATTTACACTCCGGTTCCAGGATACCACACGGAAATTCACTCCGGATGCAGAAATCAAGACCAAGATGGGGCACCCGGTAACAATCCAAAAAATCACGGTTTCCGACTTGTCGCTTGCCTTCTCTGGGAAATGCCATGGCCTGACCTATGCGTCGGATGACCTTGAAAAAGCAGATCTTTCGGTAAACCATATAAAACTGATTCTGAAAGACGGTTCCGTTGTGGATGCAGGGGTAAAAATGGGAGGCGACATGAACGCCGATGGCTCCTTCCACTTCAATGGTGGTTTGCAGTCCTTTGTCAATTCTGATTCCGTAACGGCTGTCGAAATATTCGGTGCCAGGATTCCTCTTATCAACAAGAAGTAGCAAGCAATTCAGATTCCAAAATGTTTTTCATGGTGTACCGTTAGCTTAACAAAATTTGTGTGTGTTTTCGGAGGATGGCTTTTAGCGTCTGGATTTCCAGTCATCCACATTTCATCTCGCAGATAGACTCCCCCTTTTGGTTTTTGTATTGAATTGATGCCAGCAGAAAACCGCCGTAAATAAGTTCCGCATCGCTAGGCTGGGAAGAGCAGCCTTTGGGTTCTTCTCAGATTGTAGGCAAAGGGGCTGTTGCAAAACGAAGATTTTGCAGCGGCCTCTTTTTGTGTTGAAAAGTCATCTGGTTCGATGTTTTTGTTGAAAGTTCGGGGAAATAAACGGACGAATAGGTGCAGCAGTGCTAAGCCC
>JAEZFF010000015.1 GCA_023417635.1 Bacillota bacterium
GGGGGTGCCTGCTTGGAAAACAAAATAAGAGAATATCGGGAAAAGTCAGGGTATTCTCAGGGACGGTTAGCGGAACTTGTAAGTGTATCACGCCAGACAATAAACTCATTGGAAACCGGCAAATACAACCCATCTATTTTTCTTGCGCATAAGCTTGCCAAGACGTTTCATGTATCAATCGAAGAAATATTTTTATTTGAGGATGATGAGTAATGGATTTTCTAATTCTTGCTGTCGGTGCAGTATTACTTGTTTCCAGTACCGTTTTCAAACTGGACAGTCTGTTTGCTGCCGCATTTTTGGTTGCGGTTTTTAACGACTTTATACGAACAACAATGATTCAGAAAAAGCAGGATGAGCGGGCAGCCCTGATAAAATCAAAATCCGACAGCCTAACTTATTTTATTATTGTGTGCCTGCTCATTGCTACGCTGGGGATAGCGGTGAAACGTCCGGCATTGTTTCCAAGCGTTTCACAGACGCTGTGCATCCTTATAACGCTTATCGATTTAATACACTCGCTGATGCTTTCCATCTTCCAAAGAAAATACTAAGGAGTCGATCCAAAATGGAAAATTTCTTTAATTCGCTTTATGATACATTTAGCCAGACAGATTCAGAAGGCTTAAAAAAAATTGCCGGCCAGATTGGCGGCCAGTATAAAAATGCAGGGACATTAAAAGGCCAGCAAATCTCTGTTGTTTACGGCGGCATCAGCATCTTTTATGATGTTGTTGCAATTAGCCGAGGCGGCACATCCGATTTTAGAGTAAAAGCCGAATTCAAATCGCACACTTCGTATCATCTTGTCATGAACACGAAGGTGTGCATCAACTTTTATATTTACACATTCGGTTGGATGGCGGCTTTCAAAGCTCATAAATATAAAAAAATTGAAGTCAGCGACAGACTGTCCCAGAATTTTAACGTACATGGAACGGATGAAGCAATTACCGAACGGCTGATAGACGAAAAGACGGTCAAAATTATGAGCGATGCTAGCTTTCACACATTCCAAATTCATTGCGACGGGGAATCAGGAAAAATTTATGCCTTGTATGGCAATATCGGCAACACGGATGCGTTACTGAAAACCCATCATATGGTTTGTTCTCTGATTGACCACATGAAAGAACAAAAAATGATTGAGGCCCACTCGGCCCTTTGAAAAAGGTCTGGCGAAAACTTTGCGGGAATACAAAAATTCAGCCGCTGCAATTTTGCAGCGGCTGAATTTACATCGTTTGCTTTTGGACTTTGTCGGCTTTTTTCGCCGAAATTTTTCTTTTGGGCAGAGCCCGGCGGCCATAAAGTTCGGCCATTTGACGCATTTCCTCGGCGAGCTGCGGTGTAAGCTGCCCCGGCAGCAAGCGCCAGCGCCAATTTCCGCCCACTGTTCCCGGCACATTAATCCGTGCTTTGCCCCCAAGGCGCAGCCAATCCTGCATAGGAATGACGCAGGTTTCGGCAACGCTCGACTCTGCCGCGCGAATCATTGCGCCCACAGCGTCGGCTTCACGGCTAACGTTCAGATAACGGCGCGCAAACTCCAAGTCTGCTTTCGGCGCAGTACGGAACCAGTCCGCCGTGGTGGTATTGTCATGCGTGCCGGTGTAAACGACACAGTTTTTCGGGTAGTTATGCGGCAGGTAATCGCTTTCTTCACGGGAATCAAATGCAAACTGCAGGACTTTCATTCCCGGAAAACCGCTCTGTGCTAGAAGTTCGCGCACATCATCCGTTAAAAAGCCGAGGTCTTCGGCAATCAGCGGAAGGTTCGGCAATTTCTCTTTCAGCGTGTTTACAAAATCGATGCCGGGGCCTTTTTCCCATCTTCCATGGATGGCGTTTTTGCTTCCGGCCGGGATGGAATAGTACCCCGCGAATCCGCGAAAATGGTCGATTCGGAGAACATCATAAAACTTTGCCGCAGCCGAAAGGCGCTTCATCCACCAGCTGAAGTCAGTTTCTGCGTGCTTTTCCCAGCGGTAGAGCGGGTTTCCCCACAGCTGACCTTCTTTTGTGAAAGCGTCCGGCGGGCAGCCGGAAACGAAGGTTGGGCGGCGGTCTTTGTCCACCTGAAACAGGTTGCTGTGAGCCCACAGGTCGGAAGAATCCGGCGAAACGTAAATCGGCAGGTCGCCGATGATGGCAACGCCGTTTTGATGCGCATACTTCATCAGCGCATCCCACTGTTCGCGGAACAGGTACTGAGCAGCTTTATGAAAATGAATTTCATCCGCCAGCCGCTCGCTCGCTTCTTTCAGCGCGGCAGGCTTCCGAAGGCGCAGTTTATCCGGCCATTGCTGAAAGGAAACCATGCCATTTTCTTCTTTTAGCGCCATAAAAAGGGAATAATCTTCTAACCAGTCTTTATTTCCCTGCTGGTATTTCAAAAAGCCCGCGTCATCCCGCGGAAAACGATTAGCAGCCAGGCGCAGCATAGAAAACCGGTTTGCAAAAAGAGCGCCGTAATCCACATACTGTGCGTCGCTGCCAAAAGGAAAAGAGGCGAGTTCGGCTCTTTTCAGAAGACCCTTTTCCACAAGCTGTTCCGGGTCGATAAGATACGGGTTTGCCGCAAAAGCGGAAAAACTTTGGTAAGGGCTGTCACCGCAGCCGGTTGGGCCGATAGGAAGAATCTGCCAGTAGCACTGCCCGGCGTCTTTTAAAAAATCAATGAAGCGGTAGGATTCTTTCCCCAGGTTCCCTATCCCGTAGGGGGAAGGAATACTGCTTACGGGAAGCAGCACACCGCTTGTGCGGTGGTGCTGCATTTTTCTTTGATGCAAATTATCCCCTCCCCGCTTAAAGATTCCAGATGTTCTGAGCGTATTCGCGAATGCTGCGGTCACTGGAAAAATACCCGGCGTTTGCGGTGTTCAGGAAGCATTTGCGGGCAAAGGCACGGCTGTTTTGGAAGTCGGCATTTGCGCGCAGGCGCGCTTCACGATAAGACTCAAAGTCGTAAAGCAGGAAGTACTGGTCAGGGCGGTGCCAGCTTGCGCCCTTCAGGATGGAGTCATACAGCTCACGGAAAACGCCCGTACCGCCGTCGTCAAGGGTGCCGTTTACCAAGGCATCCAGAGCGCGGCGAACCCTGGCGTCTTTTTGGTAGATTTCATTCGGGTCATAGGAATCGCGGATTCTATCGAGGTCCTCCACGCGTGCGCCGAAAATATAGTTGTTTTCAAAGCCAGCGTGTTCCACAATTTCAATATTTGCACCGTCGTAAGTGCCCATAGTAGGCGCGCCGTTCAGCATAAATTTCATATTGCCTGTACCGGAAGCTTCGGTGCCGGCTGTTGAAATCTGCTCGGAAAGGTCGGCCGCGCAAACAAGCTTTTCCGCGTAGGAAACGTCGTAATTCTGCACAAAGACGACCTGCAGAAGGCTGCGTGTAGCTGGGTCGGAATCTACCAGGCGGGCAATTTCGTTCACCATCTTAATGATTCCCTTGGCACGCACATAGCCCGGGGCCGCCTTGGCGCCGAAAAGGAACACGGTAGGCGTAAAGTTTTTGATGCTGCCTTCCTTGATGCCGTAGTACAGGTCAAGGATGGAAAGCGCATTCAGGAACTGGCGCTTATACTCGTGCAGACGCTTTGCCTGAATATCAAACAGAAAATCGGGCGAAATTTTTACACCCTCGCGCTTTTCTATGTACCCGGCTAACTGCTGTTTCTTTTTCTTTTTAATCGCGATGAATTCGTCCAGCACCGCGTCGTTTTCGGCAAAGGGCTTCAGTTTTTCAAGCTGGCTTAAGTCGGTGACCCAGGCTTTGGAGCCAAGCAGGCGGGTAATCAGAGCGGAAAGCTCCGGGTTGCAGAGTGCAAGCCAGCGTCGCTGTGTAATGCCGTTCGTCACGTTGTGAATGCGGTTGGGGTAAAGCTCATGCCACTGCTTGAGTACACTGTTTTTCAAAATTTCGGTATGAAGTTTTGCCACACCATTTACTCCCGAAGAAGCGTACACCGCGAGGTTTGCCATATGGATGGTCTTCTGTTCTTTCTGAATTTTCCGCTTGCTGCCGTCTTTTTCCAGAATGTTTTCTTGCACCGTCTTTTTCTCAAGGACCGTGCAGGCGGGCAGGTTTTCCGCAAACTTGCCGCCAAGAGAAGTGAACTCTTTCTGCTGATGCTCGGCAATTTTTTCTATAATGGTGCAGATTTCCGGCAGAACAGAGGCATAAAGGTCCTCATCCCACTTTTCAAGGGCCTCTGCCATAACGGTGTGGTTTGTGTAGAAGAAAGTTTTCTGCGCAATGCCGAAAGCTGTTTCGAAATCTACGCCGTGCTGCCCCAGCAGGCGAATCAGTTCGCAGATAGCAACAGTTGGGTGCGTGTCGTTCAGCTGCATGGCATTCTGTTCTGCAAAGTGTGAAAAATCTTCACCAAAGCGTACAACGTACTTTTTTAGCACATCTTGCATGGAAGCACTGCAGAAGAAGTACTGCTGACGAATGCGCAGTTTTTTGCCTTCATCCGTCGTATCGTTCGGGTAAAGTACACGCGAGATGTCTTCCGCCCGGTTTTTCAGCTCGACCGATTCATCGTATACCTGGTCGTTAAATTTGTTAAAATCAAACGGCACGAGCGGTTCGCTCTGCCACAGGCGGATGGTGTTGATGCTTTTCCCGCCGTAGCCGATTACGGGCATATCGTACGGCACAGCGCGCACAGCGCCGTCGGCAAAAGTAACGGTTACGGCGTCACGTTCGCGGCGCACGGACCACGGGTCGCCGAAACGGGTCCAGTCATCCGCTTCTTCCTTCTGAAAGCCATTTTCGAATTTTTGCCGAAATAAGCCGTAACGGTAACGAATGCCGTAGCCCTGCATCGGCAGGCCGAGTGTGGCAGCAGAATCCATGTAGCAGGCGGCGAGCCGGCCGAGGCCGCCGTTCCCCAGCGCCGCATCTTCCACTTCTTCCATGGAATTCAGCTGAATTCCCATTTTTTGAAAAAGCCCGTCTGCGCGGTTCAGCAGGCCAAGAGCTAAAAGATTGTTGTAAACAGCCCGCCCCACAAGGAATTCTGCCGAGAGGTAGGAAACCTGCCTCCCCTTTGCGTAGCGCTCGCGGCACTCGTTCCACACGGGTACAATCCGCTCCATCAGGCATTCGGAAAGCGCGCCATGAAGCTCTTGCGGCGAAGCTTCTTTTGGGGTGCATCCGTATTTTAGAAGGAGAAGACGCTCCATTTCAGTTTTAAAATCTGTATTTGTATCATTTGACATAAACAGCCCTCCCACACCAGTTTCTCTAAAAAAGAATAACACAAGTTTTCGAGAATTTCAAGACTGAGTTTCGCCATATTCGAAACCTGGACTTAAATTTTTGGTGCGCGTTTTTATGCCTTTTGACGGATTTTTATGTTGTTTTCATAGGCCTTTGGGTTTACCAGTTGAGTCCCGCACAACGAGTTCAGGCATTAAGAGCAGGCGGTTAATGCAGTTTCCATCCATCAGCTGCTCCAGCAGCAGGCACACATTGCGGCCGATGGTCAGACGGTCCTGCCGCACAGTCGTAAGCGGCGGTGTGGCATAAGCGGCAATCGGCAGGTCGTCGAACCCGGTTACGCTGATGTCATCCGGGACGCGCAGACCCAGGCGGTACAGTTCGCGCAGCACGCCGTGTGCAATCACGTCGCTTGCGCACACAACGGCAGTGGCACCGGACTTCACAAAGCCTTCTACAAAACCGGCAGCACAGTCCGCATTGTAGTCGCCGTGCGCAATAAGGTCTTCCCGTACAGGCAGGCCGCAGTGTTCCATGGCAAGACGAAAGCCGCCCAGGCGTTCCGCGGAAACGCGGCTCTGAGAGCTGCCGTTCAGCATTGCAATGCTTTTATGCCCAAGTTTTGCCAAGTGCTGCACGGCGCAGAAAATCCCCTGCTGGTTATCTACGCCAAGGCAGGCGACGTGCTTGTTATAAATTACATTGTCGAGCAGCACGGTGGGAACCGTGGTCTTTTCCAGCTGGTGCAGAAAATCATCGTGCAGAAGAAAACCAAGCAGAAATCCCCCCGCGTAGCGGTTGGTGCGCATATATTCCTCATAATGGATGCTGCTGCTTTCGCTGAGAGCCATGGGAACAATGGAAACATCCCACTGCTTTGCGGCGGCGGCCAGCTTAAAGCCAACGATAATATCGTAGCCAAACTGCTCGATGCGCTCGTAGCCCATATTTTCAATGAAAACGCAAATTTTCACCGGTGAGTTTGTGCGCGTACTGTGGGGGGCATACCCCATTTTCAGTGCGGTGTCAATTACAAGGCGGCGCGTCTCTTCGCTGATGTCGCTAGCGCCGTTCAGCCCTTTCGAAACCGTACTGATGGAGAGATTCAGCTTTTTGGCAATATCTCGGATAGTGGTCATTTTCTGCACCTGCTATATAAATTATTTTTTATGTTTTCGGAATTTTCGATATTTTCGAGAAACCAATTTTATTTTATCACTAGATGGAATACCCGTCAATATGCATTGGGCGTGTAGTACTGCCTTTCTGCAAAGTTGCTGCACGCTATTCTGTGCGGGAAAATGGAAATCAGGTAAAATTAACGCAAAATTAAATAATTACCAAAAAATATAATAATGATTACAATAAAATGCTAAAATTTAATAAAAATAGTAAATTTAAAACTGCAAAATGTATTATTATTCAAAGAAGTTGCTAAAAGCGTTATGCACTGGTATAGTATAAAACGATATAGAGCATGGAAAAATGGCAGCCCAATTTTTTACACTTTTTGAGTCTTTCAAGGAAATGTTAGGGGGAACGTTGATTCTATGGACATCTCAACGATAATCGGGTTTCTTGTGGCACTGGGCGGGATTGTTGCCGGTTTTATGGTCGACGGAGGGAAGCTGCAGTCTTTGCTGCTTGTCAGCCCGTTTCTGATTGTTGTTATTGGCACAATCGGTGTTGTTATTATTTCTTTTGGTGTTCCGGACACATTAGGTGCGTTTAAGGCGCTTTTTGCGAGCTACAGCAAAAAGAACCAGCCCGACCCGGAGCAGCTGATTAAAAAGGTCTGCGAGCTTGCGGACCTTTGCCGTTCGCAGGGCCTTCTGTCGCTGCAGGCGAAGATGAGTGACGAAGACCTGAACAGCGATAATTATTTGATGCTGAAAGAAGGCATGGTGCTTGCGACGGATGTAAAAAACGTAGACAGCATACAGGAAACGCTGGCGGCCGACACCGCTTCTTACACCCAGAAGAAACAGCTTGAAATAGATGTGTTTACCGAAGCGGGCGGCTTTTCACCGACCCTTGGCATTATCGGCACCGTTATGGGCCTTGTACAGGTGCTTTCCCATATGTCGGACGCGCAGGCGCTGGCGGCTTCCATTGCTTCTGCTTTTATTGCAACACTGTACGGCATTTTCTTTGCCAACATTGTATACCTGCCGGCGGCGAACCATTTAAAGAGCTGCCTGAAGCGCCAGCTGATGTTCCGCGACATGATTACGGATGGCGTTTGTATGCTGGCAAGCGGCGAAAGTTCGCGCAACATAGAGAACAAGCTTTCGCTTTATTACCACGCGTTCCCGAACAGTGAAGCCAAGTACAAGTCCGGTATTGAAAACTGAAACGGAGTGAATCGTACCGATGAAAAAAAAGCCTCAGGGGAGTGGCGCTCCGGGCAATGGCGGAAGATGGTTTCTTACCTATTCCGACATGATTACGCTTTTGATGGCGCTGTTTATTATGCTGTACTCTATGAGTAATATTGACGTGCAGAAATACAAGGCTCTTTCGAAAGGGTTTCACTCGGCTTTTAGCACGACTTCGGGTTCCGGCACAGGCAATGGAAAAGGTACAGGCAGTGGGAACAGCACCAATGGAACGGCTGTGCTGAGCCTGAAGCCGTCTTCTTCCGGGGCGGCGTCCGGTGCTTCCAAAGCGACAAAGACGAACGCTGTTGTTGCTCAGGACCCTTCGAACGAAGCACTGACCGAAGTTTACAAAGACCTTTCTTCCTATGTTGATAAGCACAAATTGAAAGATGAGATTGAGCTGCAGGATACCGGCAACTATGTTCAGATCCATATGAAGGATGTTGTGCTTTTTGAGCCAAATAAGGCAGATATTCTGGCTAGCAGCAAGCCGATTCTGAAAGTGATAGAAAGCGCGCTTTCGCACGTTTATGACCGTATTGACCATATCACCATCAGCGGGCATACGGCGGACGTTGTGGTTGACCCAAACCACAGCGATGAGCTTTCGTGGAAGCTTTCCACAGAACGTGCGGTTACTGTGCTGAACGAACTGACCAAGTACGGCCTAAAGGAAAATAAACTTTCCATTCAGGGCTATGCGCACTACGACCCGATTGCACCGGATGACACGGATGCAAACCGTTCCAAAAACAGGCGCGTTGAAATCACAGTTTTTAAAAACCCGTCACTTGGCAACGGCGCTACCGGCCGAAACAAAACAGATCTGGGAAAACAGGCTTCCTCTTCGGCAGCGCCGTCGTCGTCTGCTCCCGTTTCTTCAGCGGCAGGAAAATAGTTTTTGATTTTGCCGCGCAGCTGAGAAGTTCTACATAGCAGAAAAAAGAGCGGGGAAAATCCCCGCTCTCTTTTTTATACTTTTTTCCGGATGTGCCGGAGCAGACGCAGCTTTTCGGGCGTTACATGGACTTTGATTTTTCCATACAGGCGCGCATAGCGTCGATGACTGCGCCGCGGAAGCCGTCTTTTTCCAGTGCCGCAACCGCCTCAATCGTCGTGCCTGCCGGTGAACAGACCATGTCTTTCAGCTCGCCGGGGCATTTGCCGGTTTCCAGCATCATTTTTGCACTGCCCAGAACCGACTGTGCTGCAAATGTATAAGCTTTTGTACGCGGCATACCGCCCATCACGGCAGCATCTGCCATAGCCTCAAGGAAAAGAAACACATAGGCGGGGGAACTTCCGCTTACAGCCGTCACGGCATCCATCATGCTTTCACTTACAACTTCAGCTTTCCCAAAACTGCTGAAAAGGGAACGCACTTTTTCCAGCTCTTCCGGCGTAACGGTTTTGCCGGGGCAAAGCGCCGTCATGCCTTCACGCACGAGGGCGGGTGTGTTCGGCATGGAGCGTATGATTTTCACGGGCTTGCCAAAAAGCTTTTCCAGCTGTGCCAGGGTGCGGCCCGGCGCAAGGGTGACGACAACGCATCCTTCCGGTACGGAAGGCGAAATTTCCCGGATGACTTCCGGGTAAAACTGCGGCTTGACGGATAGCACAAGGATTTCGCTTTCCGCTGCGGCTTCGCAGTTTTTCAGCGTGGTGGCAATGTGAAACTGTGCTTTTGCTTTTTCCAGCTTGGGGGCGGTGTGGTTTGCGGCAATGATTTCTTCCGGCTTCAGTGCGCCGGAAGCCAGGATTCCGCCAATCATGGCGTTCGCCATATTCCCGCAGCCAATAAATCCAATTTTTTTCATTCTGTTTTCCTCCGCAGACCGGCGCGGAAACGCCGGTATTTTATTTCTTAACGGAACAATACACTTAAAGCAAAGGATTTGTTTCCGCCGTTAGAATGGAGAGCTTTACATACGAGGGCGGATTCATTTTAACAAATGCCGTTCGTATCCTGCTGCCGATTGCAGGGCAGTCACTGGGGCTGCGTACCGAAAGCATCAGAATGTACTGGCTGCGGCTGTAGCGGCTGAAGACATCGCCTTTGCGCAGAAGTTTTTGCACAGTGCCTTTTAGCTGCACCATGATTTTCGCAAGCTCTGTTTTCGGGATGGAGTAGCCGCGCTCGTCACTTAAAGTCAGCAGCATCAGCATTACGCGGTTTTCGGCCCGGTTGGCGCTGCGCACCACCATGTGGAACGCGTGCTTAAAAACCTCGTAAGGGCAATAGTAAGCGCCGGAAATTGGCAGCAGATTGCGCGTTACCTCGTCAAGGTCCTGCCGAATCTGATGGATGTCTTCCATCGGCTGGCCGGCGGACCCTGAAGCCCACAGGTAGATTTTTCGTATTTCGTCCGGAAGGTTCTGGTTCAGCTCATCCAAAAAGAGATTGGAAACGACCGGGTAGTAATTCAGGATGGCCGCACGCAGCTCCAGTGCCTTCATCGCACGGAAAAGGTACAGGTAAACGTCTTCGCAAAGCGGGTCCAGCATTACGGCGCGGCTGCAGTTGGAAAGCACTTCTTCCAGGCTTGCATGGTCACCTTTTTCCAGCAGGAGCAGGCTGGTATGCCGTATGGCGGAAAAATAAAGCCTGCGCAGGCTTCCGGATTCCTGAACCACCCACTGCCGGCCGCTGAGCGCCGGTAAAAAGTCGCCCGCGTAAAGCTCCACTGCTTCGCGGCCAAGGCGGAGCTGCTCGTCGGCAGAAAGGCTGCTCTTTTTTCCGTTCAGTGCGGAAGTAATTTCCTCAAATCGCCACAAGTCCACGTCCAGCGGGATTTTTGGGTTCCAGCAGTAGTGATGGTCTGCCGTTGTGATGAAATTGAAATTACCCGCTTCTTTTTGCAGCAGCTGCCGAAGGGAATAAGCAGCGTTTTTCAGCGCACCGGCAGGGTTTTCTGCTTCACCGTTTTCCCACAGGCAGGCCATCAGCTGTTCGTTTGTAAAAGGCTTTTCCCGGTTTAGCAGCAAAAGGGCAAAAAACTCCAGCGGTTTGTTCAGATGCGAACCGGGTTTTACGATGAACTTGTCCCCCAATTTCACCGTAAGGCCGCCCAAAAGCCTCACCTGCATTTTCTCCATTTGACTTTACCGCCTCCACAGTGCCGGCAGACCGGCCGGTTCGCTGTGGCGCATTTTACCCGCCACAGCGGTATTTTTTAACATTATATCATAGAACCATGCTTTTTACAAAGCTGCAAAACGCTGCCGAAAGCCGGGCAAAACTTATTCTTTCAGGCGGAAACCGCCGACTTCTTTTTGCAGCACCTGTGCCTGCCCGGAAAGCTCACTGCTTGCGGCGGCGCATTCTTCGGAGGCCGCAGAGTTCGTCTGCACAACCTGCGAAACACTTTGAATGCCTGTATTGATTTGCTCAATTTCCGCAGACTGCGCGGAAGAGGCACTGTTAATGGCGCTCATCTCCTGCATGACTTTCTGCAGTTTGCTGTTAATTTGGCGGGAGCTTTCCGCTGACTCCTGAGCAAGAGTGTACCCGCGCCGCACCTTTTCAAGCGTGTCCTGTATCAGTGTCGAAGTCTGCTTTGAGGCTTCTGCCGATTTTGATGCCAGGCTGCGCACTTCGTCGGCAACTACCGCAAAGCCTTTCCCGGCTTCGCCCGCGTGCGCAGCTTCCACTGCCGCGTTCAGCGCGAGGATATTTGTCTGGAAGGCAATCGAGTCAATGGATTTAATGATGTCGCGTATCTTGCTGGAAGAGGTCTGTACGCTTTCCATAGATTCCAGCATATCAGCGGCTTTGCGGTTCGATTCGCCCACATCCGAAACAGCCTGTGCCATTGTGCCTGTGATGCTTTCAATATGCTGCGCATTGCCGTTCACTTTTTGGGCGGCGTCCGCTGTTGTTGCCGAGAGTTCTTCCGTAGTCGCGGCCTGCTGGGAAGCGCCTTCCGCCAGTGATTTTGCGCTGGATGCTACCTGACCTGCGCTTCCGTTTATGGAAATGGCGGAGCGGCTGATGTTTGCAAGCGTGCGGTTCAGTGAATCCGAAATTTCCAGCATGGCGCCCTGTATCGGGGCAAAATCGCCGATGTATTCCGTTTGAAACTCGCCTGTCATATCGCCTTCCGCCATAGAGGAAAGGTGCTGCGAGATGTCATTTACATACAGCTGCAGATTGGAAGACATCTGCTGCAGGGAAGAAGCCAGCCGCCCAATTTCATCGTCGGAAGAAATGCTCAGGTTTGCCGCACTGAGGTTTCCGGCGGCAAACTGTGCTGCAAGAGAAGACATCCGGCTGAGCGGTTGCGTAATGTTTTTCTTGGAAAACCGGATGAAGAGGAAAACACTCAGCAGCGAAAGGAGGATTGCGGCAGCTAAGGCGAACAGGATAAACTGCGTACGCCTTGCCATGATTTCTGAAATCGGCTTCCCGGTGAAATACATCCCTACGACTTTTCCGCCGCCGTCTTTCATTGGTTCATACTGTACATAGTACGGCGCGCCAAAAAGATTTGTTTGACCGCTGTAAGTCTTTTTCTGCGTCAGAACGCAGTCCGCAACCGAGGCGGCGGCTTTTGTCCCGACGGTGCTTTTTCCGTTTTGCTGCAGAGTGGTGTTCAGACGCGTGTCATTCAGGAAAAGCGTAAACTCGCAGTTCGTGGTTTCCTTCAGGGAATCCAGCAGCTCTGTGTTGCTCAGGTCATACCCAACGGAAAAAATCATCGCGGTTTTCCCGTTTTCCTGAATCGGCACGGCTGCGCGCACGGCAAGCGGGCAGTCTGCGCCGGTTTCCAGGTAGCCGTGGCTGGGGGAACCGCCTATGGCCGACTGGATGTCTTTCAGGTCGGCAAGGGATGTCCCCGCTTTTGCGGAAGAAGTGGTTCCCGCCAGAATTTTGCCTGAAGCGTCGGTCACGGTAATAAAGTCCACCTTTTTATCTGTCCCGTTGGAAATTAAGCGCAGAATTTCCTGCGGATTTACGGCCTCCGGATTGCTCAGCGCTGCGGAAACGACGCTGCTGCCAACAAGGCTTACGGCATCGTTCGCGGCGGAGGCAGAAAGGGATGCGACCTTTTTGTTCAAGGTATTGATGCCGGTTCGGGTATCCTGTGCAAGGATGCTTTTTTCCTGCTGGATACTCCCATACAGCATGATTCCGGCCACAGCCAGAACCGTTACAAAAATGCAGCCGACGGACATCCAGGTTATCTTTTTTCCAATGGATTTTTCAGCCTTTCGTTTTGTACTGAATTTTTCGAAAACCGGTTTGTGAAGGTTCATGGTAAAAATCTCCTCCTATTTGTGTTAAAGCAAAAAAGTTACGGGATTTATTACAGTTTAATGCGAAAATTTACTGCTTTCTGTACATATTATACAATATAATGTCATAAAATAATATATTAAAAGTAAATAAATTTTTCTTTTCTGAACCGAAAATTTTAGCTAACGGTCGAAAACTGCCTTTTGAAGCTGCAATTTGTCACTGGATCTGGCGCGGCTGCACAGTTTTGCCTACAAAAAAAGGACGGCTTTTCCAGCCGTCCCCACAGGGCGATTGAGTCTCGATTATTTCTTTTGCGAATTTCCGAAAAGGTAAAGCGAACCGCTTTGGGCACTGGAGGTTCCGCCATATGCGGAAGCGTCCACAAGCTTTGCATTGCTTTTTATATAAGAGGCGATGTCCGAACTCCCGCTTCCGCCGCTCATGCCGCCTTCACCCGAAAGAAGCACATAGGTGACCTTTCCTTCTGCCACAAACTGTTTGAACTGTGCCAGAGTCCATACTTTGTCGCTTCCAAGGAATCCGCCGTAAGCCACGGCAGGAAGGCCGGTGTCTACAATAAACTGGGCCACACTGTTTGCTCGCTGAGCGACAACAAGGTAACTGCCTTCTTGATAATTTTTCACAAGGTAATTTTCCAGCGCCTGCGTAGGCTGGTCGCTGCTGGTGAAGGCTTCCTGGTTTGCCGTCATGCCCGGCGTCTTTTTGGTGGAGGCAAGCTCTGGCCCGGCATATGGCATGGTGACGTTTTCACACACATAGAGTGTTGCTGTCAACGACCAGTAAAACGAGCCAGCCAGCACGGAAACTGCTGTAAAGACTGCGGCGAGGGATGCCAGAATTTTTTTGTTGGTTAGGTGGAAACGGAAGAACGCCATCAAGACAAGGGCCGCGATGGCGCTGACCACGATGACGGGGAAAAGCGTTGTGCGAAGCGCCGCGTAGTTTGCCCAGACGTACCCTGCCGAAAACCCCGCGGAGCAGGCAGTTCCAACCGGCAGAAGCCACTGCCGCCACCCCTTGCGCTCCCGGAAAGCGCGGAACATTTCGGGGAAGCCGATGCCGACTACTCCGGCAATACCCGGAGCCATCATGCACAGGTAGTAGCGGTGGTAAAAGGAAGCAAAGCTGAAGAATACCGTCATGGTAACAAGCCAGAGGACCCAGAAAAGGAAGACACCCTGCTTTGGCGTGAGCTTCTTTTTGCGTGGCTTATGCACACAGGCAAGAATGCAGAAGAGCGCTGGCAGCAGCAGCCAGGAAGCCTGGCCGTACATACTCGGCTGGAACAAACGGAAAATTCCCGCTGCGCCGATGTCGTTTCCCACGCCGCCCATGCCGCCGCGCAGTCCCATTCCATTCGTACGGCTTCCCCATGCGCCGCCGCTGCGGGTGAAGGATTTCCCCCTTTGGGCGCCGTTTTGATTCCCCGGGAAATTCCTGTTTTGTGTCTGCCCGTTTTGGCCTTGCCCTGAGGGCGGCATCCCGTTGTTTGCCTGGCCATTTTGATTCGTCTGACCCCGCATTGCAGGCGGAGCCCCGCCGCGCAGGTTTCCACGCGCGCCACCGCCCAGACTCCCGCCCATGCCGCCGCTCATCTTTTGGCCGCCAATACGCTCCATGCCGTTGTGGCCAACAATCAGCTGAAGCTCGGTGTTGTTTGTGGAGCTGCCAACATACGGACGTTCAGAAGCCGGAGTGAGGTCGACTGCGGCAGCCCAGGAAAAGGAAACCGCCGCCAAAATTACCACACTGATGCCCCCCGCCAGAAAGCGCTTCCCGAGCTTTTCCTTTGCACAGAACAGGTATACAAGGGCGACAGCGGGAAGTATGAGGTAGGCCTGCAGCATTTTCACGTTGAAGCCGATGCCGACCAGAACGGCACAAAGGAAAAGCCAGCGCCACTTTCCGGTTTCAAGAGAGCGGAAAAAGAACCATACGGCGACAAGCAGAACAAAAATCAGCTGCATGTCCATGGTGTTGTTGCGAGAAGCAACAACCACAGCGGGCGTCACCGCAAAAACAAGCGCGGCAGTCAGCCCTGCGGGGCGGCCAAAACGTTTGGACGTAAGCGTGTACATCATGGCGCTGCTTCCCGCACCGGCCAGGGCCTGCGGTAGAAGCATAGCCCAGCCGTGGTAGCCGAAAACAAGAACGAAAAGCGCCTGCACCCACAGGGCAAGCGGCGGCTTGTCCACCGAAACAGTGCCAGCCGGGTCAAACGAGATGAAAAAGAAGTTGTGCCAGCTTTGCGTCATGCTTTTAATTGCCGCCGCATAGTAGGCGTTGCCATAGCCAAGCTGCGAAATGGAATAAAAATTAAGACCGAAGGAAAGCAGGACGATTCCCACAAGGGCAAAGACATACCATTTTGCTTTTGCCTTCTGTAGGAGGGGCGGCTGTGTCGCTTCCGCTGTTTTCTGGCTCATTCGTTTACACTCCTAGAAACCGGATTCGGTTTTGGCCTGCAGTTTTGTGGTTTTCACTTTACTCAGAGTTTGTGGCGGTACCGTGAAGCAACTCTGAAGTTTTTGTAAAGGAAAATGCCCGCTTTCTTTTGGGTCAAGTATAAATCTGGATTCCACACGGTCACAGTTCCAACAATGGAAAATTATTATTGAATATTTTAGACATTTTTGTTATTATCAGTAGTAGGAGTGTATAATGTGAGGAGATGACCGATTTTTCGAAGTGGCCCAAAATTTGTTGCATTGCAATTTTGAAATGATATGAGGAGGCAAACACATTATGTCTGAAAAAAATTCAAAAGGCAAAGCACGGTTTCTTTGCCTGCTGCTGCTTGGTACCGTCTTGGCGGCAATAGGCGGCATTGTGGCCATCGTTGGTCTGATTGGTACGCAGCAGTACAGCCCGGTACTTCTCGTTGTTTCCATCCTGTTCCTTGCGGCGGCTGTTGTTTTCTCCGCTTATTCCTGCACAAAGATTATGAAAACATTGTTTCAGCCGATAGCCGACATAGAAAGCACCATGAAAACTATTTCTTCCGGCAAGCTGGATGTTACGCTGCCGACGGATGCCAAAGGGCCGATGGGTCAGATGGAAAAGGAGCTTTCCGTTGTGCTTACCTATATTTACAAAGCCACCTGTACCCTAACCGATTTGCTGCAAAACCTTGGGAAAGGCAACCTGGACGCCAAGTTTGACCGAAAAGCGCAGGGCGCTTTTGCGCCGGTCATGAAATCGATGGGCGTCATTTATGACAAGCTAAACCAAACGATGGCGGACATTCAGCAAGCTTCACAGCAGGTCAACAGCAGTTCTACCCAGATAGCAAACAGTTCACAGGCGCTTGCGCAGGGTGCGACCGAGCAGGCCGGAGCCATAGAGGAACTTTCCGCCACCATCAAAGAGGTTTCGCAGAGTTCCGACAAAAATGCGCAGCTTGCCTCCAGCGCAAACGAAGGAGTTTCGCGCATGACGGACAAACTGCAGCAGGGCAATGCCCAGATGCAGGAAATGCTTGGCGCCATGGAGAAGATTTCGCAGTCTTCCAATGAAATTGGCAACATCATCA
>JAEZFF010000113.1 GCA_023417635.1 Bacillota bacterium
TTATTCCGCAGCTGCCATTCGCCGTCACGATGGGCCTTCCGGCCGCATTCCGCACAGCAGAACGAAAGGTCCTCTTTTTGAATCAGCGGCGAATGCAGGTCGCAAAGTGCCACAGTCTTAAACTCCATTTTACGGTAAAACTCATCATTTTCCGCATCCTGCAGAAACAGTCCTAACTTTTCCGGCTGATAAAGCTTTTGAAAGCACCGCAGTGTCAGAAGGCTGTCGCCCAAAGCACGGTGATGGTCAAACCCACTTTCATCGATTTCCAACAGCCCCGCAGCCGTACTGAGTCCCATCTGTTGGCTGCCTACTCCGTCTTTTTGCAGCAAATGTTCACAGTAAGCCTGCAAATCAACATACCGCTTTAAAAATGGGATGCGGTCGCTTCCACAGAAATAACTGCAGTTTTCGGTCAGAGCCAGGATGTCGGAAGTTCCCCAAGTCATAATAACGGCATTCCCAGCCCACTTTCCGAAATGAACCAGCACCTGCATAAACTGCAGGCCGCCCTCCAGATCTTCGTTCGTAATACTTGTAAGCGTCCGTATCTTTCCGCTGATTTTTTTTGCCACCTGCGGATGGACAAGGGCCTCGAAAGTATCCAGTATATTCAAATGTTCATCAACCCGAACGGCACCAAACTCAATAATTTCGTTGATATAGTGTTTCAGCTTTTTACTGTAAGCACCATTCCATTCCAGATCAAGAATTACGAACTCCATACTTATCTATTCCGAGCAGCCTGTTTCATACGCTGTTCTTTATTCAAGAGCCTCTTGCGCATCCGGATATTCTTTGGAGTTACTTCCACAAGTTCGTCCGGCTGAATGAACTCAAGGCATTGTTCAAGGCTTAAATTACTTGCCGGGGTCAGTTTCAGCGCTTCGTCGGCACCGGAAGCACGGGTATTTGTCGCGTGCTTTTTCTTACAGACATTAACTGCAATATCGTCTGACTTCGGACTTTCGCCAATGACCATTCCTTCATAGACTGCCACACCAGGTCCGATGAAAAGTCTGCCGCGGTCCTGCGCATAGAACAAGCCATAACCGGTAGAAGTGCCGGTTTCGAAGGAAACCAGCGAGCCGGTGTTCCGTGTGCTGATTTCGCCCTTGTAAGGCTGATAGCTGTCGAAAACGTTATTCATAATGCCATTGCCGTTGGTGTCAGTCAGGAATTCCTGCCGATAACCCATCAGGCCACGCGCAGGAATCTTAAATTCAAGGTGTGTAATGCCGGTATTGCGAGTTCCCATATTCTGCAGCTCCGCCTTGCGGGGGCCGAGTTTTTCCATAACGGCGCCGACGTAGGCATCCGGCACTTCAATCATCAGCAGCTCAATCGGCTCGCACCTTTTGCCATTAATTTCCTTGTAAATAACGGTCGGGCTGGAAACCTGAAATTCATAGTTTTCCCGCCGCATCTCTTCAATCAGAATGGAAAGATGCAGTTCACCGCGGCCGGAAACTTTGAAGGTATCTGCAGAATCGGTTTCTTCCACCCGCAAAGCAACATTCGTTTCCACTTCTTTGGACAGACGGTCACGCAGATTACGGGATGTGACGTACTTGCCCTCCTGCCCTGCGAATGGGCTGTTGTTGACCATGAACATCATGGAAACCGTTGGCTCGTCAATTTTGACAAACGGCAGCGGCTCAATACAGTCCGGTGAGCAAATGGTTTCGCCGATATTCAGTCCGGTAACGCCGGAAACTGCAACCAGGTCGCCAAGTTTTGCTTCATTGACCTCTACACGCTTCAAGCCCTCAAACTGATACAGTTTTGTGACTTTCACATTGCTGGTCGTTCCATCACGGTGGCAAAGGACAACACTCTCGCCGTCATGCACAGCGCCGCGCTCAACACGTCCAATACCAATACGGCCAACATAATCGTCATAGTCAATATTGGAAAACAGTACCTGAGTCGGGCCGTTCAAGTCACCATGCGGTGCCGGAATGTACTTGAGGATTGCATCAAAAAGCGGCTTCATATCCTTGCCCGGAACATTCAGGTCAGCCGTCGCATAGCCGTCACGGCCGGAAGCATAAATAACCGGGAATTCAAGCTGGTCTTCGTTTGCGCCAAGCTCAATGAAAAGGTCGATGACCTCATCAACAACTTCTTTCGGGCGTGCGCCGGGGCGGTCAATCTTGTTGACAACAACAACCGGCTTTTTACCTAACGCAAGTGCTTTTTTCAGCACAAAACGTGTCTGCGGCATACATCCTTCAAAAGCATCAACCAGCAGAAGAACGCCATCCACCATCATAAGGATTCGTTCTACTTCGCCGCCGAAGTCGGCATGGCCGGGGGTGTCAACAATATTGATCTTTACGTCTTTATAGCGAACCGCCGTATTTTTAGAGAGGATGGTAATGCCTCGCTCTCTTTCAATATCGTTGGAGTCCATAACACGTTCTTCTACAACTTCGTTGGAACGGAAGACGCCGCTCTGGCGAAGGAGCTGGTCAACCAGTGTTGTTTTGCCGTGGTCGACGTGGGCAATAATGGCTACGTTTCTTAAATCATTTCTGACATCCATGCAGTTTTCCCTCTTCTAAGTTCTCATTTCAAAAACGGCGGCAGAGCCGCCGAAATCGTCTGACTTCAGCAGTGGACGTTCCGTGTGGAAAGCCCGCTGTTTCTCGTATAGTATGCTTTATAGAACAAAATTTGCAGTCTCGCAAGCATTAAAAAGGAAGCACCCGCGCTCCGGGTGCTTCCTGAAACAGGCAGCTGTTACGAAGCAGAAGCAACGGAATCCGTTGGAGAAGATTCATCGGTATCCGCTTTTCGGATCACGACAAACGGAGTGCACTCTGCTTCCTGGCAAGCCGGGTTGTCACGGATCAGGCTCTTCAGGTCTTCCGTGCTGCAGGTGATATTCGGCGACACGCCAAGGATTTCAACACCGAGGTCATTTGCATCAACAATCATGCAGCTGACACCCGTTTGCTTCAGGATGTCGGCACAAACACGGTCGGAATCTTCCGGGCAGAGAATCGCCATATTAAGGTAATCGTCAAAGCCATCGGACTCAAAGCCATCGACTCCGGCAGCCTGGCGGCCAGCGACCTTGTAAAAGACACCGTGCTTGCCAAACGGGCGCGTAACGGCTGCACAGAATGCAGCCAGCAGAATGCGCGGCACACCAACCTGATCAATAGCGACCTGCATCTTTTCCGGAATTGCAAGGTGGAGGCCAACAACAACATCGCCGTGGACATATTTACTAAGGAACCTTGCCAGGCGGCTGACCTTAACATCTTTTTTGTAAACAACACGGCCTTCACAAATGGAAATAACCTTTTCACTCATGGAGACAATATCGCCTTCCTTGTAAACTGGGACAATATATTTTTTAACAAGGTCAATGTAGTTGTCTTTTCCAGGCTGAACATAATGAATTTTTATGGGGTAACGATTATATTTATGGTTCATTGCGAGGATCTCAATATTCTTTTCCGGATTCCGCACAAACCATTCTTTCTGCTGAGCGGTATTTGTTTCTTCAGCCATAATAATATTTTCTCCTTTTTATGCCCAAACATAAACACATGTTTTTCACTTTTCAAAATAAATGGAAAAGCTGTAAGCACACGAATTAATCATATCTTATCTTCTGCAAAAAATCAATAAATTAATGCACAAAGTTTGCCGCCTGATCAAATAAATTTTAGGAAGCTGCCGTTTAGAAAACTGCCGCAGGATAAATAAAAAATACCCGCGCCGTACTAAGCACAGTACAGGTGCGGGCAAAACTGGAGCGAACGACGAGACTCGAACTCGCTACCTCCACCATGGCAAGGTGGCGCTCTACCAGATGAGCTACATTCGCAAATTTGTGAAGCGAACAAATAGTATTATAACCCGTACAGTAGGAGCTGTCAACCCCATTGTTCGCATTTTCGTCAAAATTTTTATATTTTACTCTTTTCCGCGCTATGTTATAATGGAAGAGATTCAGAACAATGACAAAAAGCAATTTAGCCGGAAAGGTGAAGTTAAATGAGTTTTTCCATCAATCTCGGCGCTTGGAATTCTGTGTTTGCAGTTCCATGTGCTGTAGTCGATGACCATTTAAAAATGGCTGGTTCCGTTCAGCTGAAAGTTCTGCTGTGGATTCTGCGCCACGCTGGAGAACCGTTTGAAGCGCAGAATATTGCCGATGCACTCGGAATTGACCGGGCTGACGTGAGCGACGCCATGGTATACTGGCAGGAAACCGGCCTTGTTTCTTCTGATGCGGGCGCGATTGTGCCGGCGGGGACCAAAGTGCCAGCAGAAAAAGATGCCGCTCCGTTTCAGCCTGAGAAACAGCCACAGTCTGAAAAGCAGCCCGAAAAAACGCGCCATGTACTTTCCCGCCCTCAAAAGCCGGACAGTGAATTTGTAGCAAAACGCATGGCGGAGTCGGAAGAAATTACCTGTCTGATTCAATCTGCCGAAGAAATTCTTGGCCGGCTGATTTCGGGAGGTGACTCCGCAACGCTGCTGATGATGCACGACGACTATGGGCTTCCTTCGGACGTTATTATTATGCTGATGCAGTATGCCGTAAGCATTGGCAAGGGCAATATGCGTTACATAGAAAAAGTAGCGGTTAACTGGGCAGACGAGGGCATTGACACCCATGAAAAGGCGGAAGAGCGCCTGCGCCTTTTGACTGAGGACCAGAAAGCCTGGCATACGGTAGAGGCGGCCATTGGAATTGCAAACCGCACGCCTTCCAAGCGGGAAGAAAACTTTGCCCCTGTGTGGGTAAACGAATGGAAGTTCAGCCCGGAAATGATACGGGAAGCTTATGACCGCACCATTGATGGCGCTGGCAAGTACCAGTCCGGCTATATGAACAGCATTCTTGAGCGCTGGTACAAAGCAGGCATCTCTACACCAAAGCAGGCAGCAGATGACCGGATAGCCCGCACCTCAGCCAAACGGCCGGGGAAAGCCTCCGGTTCAAAGTCTTCCGGCAGCCCAACCTTTGACATTGACGAGTACGAACGCACCAGCATTTATGACACAAAGGGGTGAAGAGCGTGAGCTACAGCAGAGGAATTTACAGCGCAGCCGAAAAGATTCTGCGGCAGCGCCGCCGCTGTGCGGAAGAGACAGCTGAAAAACGCCGTGCGGAATTTTACCGCATATGCCCACGCGCACAGCAAATCAGCCGACGGATGGCAACGACTTCCGTCCGCGCCGCAAAAGCTGTGCTTGGTGGAAAAGACACCGTCAGTCAGCTTCAAAAAATGAAAGAAGAAAACCTGAGCTTGCAGAAAGAGCTTTCCGAACTGCTTACAGCACATAAGATTAAGACTCTGGAGCCAGAATATGTTTGCCCAAAGTGCCACGACACCGGCTACACTGACGGCAGGATGTGCAGCTGTATGAAAGAGCTTCTGCAGTCGGAATCTTACCGTGAACTGAATGCCATGACTCCCCTTGCGCTTTCTACTTTCAGCAGTTTTTCGCTTGGCTATTACTCGGACGAGCCGCGGGATGGTCGCCCCAGTGACCGTGAAATCATGGGAAATACACTTCGGTACTGCGTTTCCTATGCACAGAAATTCAGGCTGGATTCGCCTAGTTTAATTCTTACCGGCGGCACCGGTCTTGGCAAGACCCATCTTTCCCTTGCTATAGCAAATGAAGCCATCCAAAAGGGCTTTGGCGTTGTTTATACTTCCGTCGGGAATCTTATTTCTAAGCTGGAAGACGAACATTTTGGCCGCGACAGCGGAACAGGGACGATGACTTCTCTGCAGGACTGCGACCTGCTAATACTGGATGATCTCGGCACCGAATTTCGGAGTTCGTTTTCTTCTTCGGCAGTTTACAGCATTGTAAGCACGCGGCTCATGCTGAAAAAGCCGACGATTATCAGTACAAACCTTTCCACAAAAGAAATGGTGGATTATTATTCGGAGCGCTTTGCTTCACGCATTATTGGCGGCTTTCGGCGGATTTGCTTCGTCGGCCGGGATATTCGGCAGCAGAAGCGTATGCGCAACACCGGAACTTATTTTTAAAACAAACAAGGCGCCGTTTGTAAACGGCGCCGCTTCTTTTTATATTCTCTATTATATCTCCACTATTTTGTCTGTGCTTTCAGGTAAGCGTTAATAAACCCATCAAGGTCGCCATCCATTACAGCATCGATGTTGGCAGACTCATAACCGGTACGGTGGTCTTTTACCAGCGTATACGGCATAAAAACATAGGAGCGAATCTGTGAACCCCAGGCAATTTCTTTCTGAACGCCCTTAATGTCTGAAACTTTCTCAAGGTGTTCACGCTCTTTAATTTCCATCAGTCTGGATTTCAGCATACGCATGGCAACGTCGCGGTTCTGGTACTGGCTGCGCTCAACCTGGCAGGAAACTACAATGCCGGTTGGGATATGCGTCAGTCGGACTGCCGAAGAAGTCTTATTGACCTTCTGGCCGCCTGCGCCACTGGAACGGAAAACATCCATTTTAATATCCGCCGGGTCAATATCTACCGTAATGGTGTCGTCGATTTCCGGCATCACTTCAAGCGAAGCAAAAGACGTATGTCTGCGGCCTGAAGCATCAAACGGCGAAATGCGCACCAGACGGTGCACGCCGGTTTCGCTTCTTAGAAAGCCATAGGCATTTTCCCCTTCGACAAGGACACTGGCACTTTTCATGCCTGCCTCTTCGCCGTCAAGGTAATCCAGCGTTTTCACATTAAAGTTGTGGCGTTCGCCCCAGCGGCAGTACATACGGTACAGCATCATTGCCCAATCCTGAGCCTCTGTGCCGCCCGCCCCCGCATGGAATGTTAGAATTGCATTTTTTGCATCATATTCGCCGGTAAGCAGCGTTGTTAGGCGCTGAGATTCCAAATCTTTTTTGAAATTTTCGAGTTCTTCCTGTGCCTGCGGCAAAAGCGAAAGATCGCCCTCTTCATCGGCCAAGTCAATTAATGCGAGAAGATCATCGTAAGCATTTTGCAGTTTTTCGCAGCTTGCCAGCTTGTTTTTCAGGGAACTGGAGCGCTGCAGAATCTTTTGCGATTTTTCCATATCATCCCAAAAGTTAGGAGATGTAGCCTTCTGGTCAAGTTCCATAATTTCCTTGCGCATTGCATCTAGGTTCAGCGCATCTGCATAATCTTTCAGCTCAGGCGCCATCTGCTGAAGCGAGAGTTTTAGCTCTTCAAATTGAAGCATACCATCCATCCTTCGGTAGAATTCATCTTATCAAATTATTATAGGATATTTTGCCGTTAAAGTCAAAAATTTATTTGTAACTGCCCACAGTGCTCCGCGGCTATGGATTTTTTTGCGGCAAATTGTAAATTCTATGAAAACTTGTTTCTAAAATCGTTGCAGTTTTCCGTCTTTCCCGTTACAATAATAGCAGAGTCGTTAGGAGGTCTCCTAAGAATGGATTATAAAGGTTTGAAATGTTCCGTCTGCGGAAAAACTTTTACTGCAGATGATGATATTGTCGTTTGCCCACAGTGCGGCGCGCCCTACCACAGGGAGTGCTACGCAAGAGCCGGCAAATGTGTTTATGCCGACAAACACGGTACCCCGGATGCCTGGCAGCCGCCTAAAAATCCACAGGAAACACAGGGTGAAGCACAGCAGCAAATCATACGATGCCCTCGCTGCGGCGCGCCCAATGCAAAGGGTTCCCTTTTCTGTGTACACTGCGGGCAGCCGCTTTCCGAAAATGACGAGCCGCCATACGGCCGTCCTTTTCCGCAGCAAGGCAAACCGCCGGAAAACACCCCGAACGATGCCCCAAAAAATGGCTTCCCTCCGCAGGATGGAAACACACCGCCGAACTTTAACGGCATGCCGTATTTTATTGATCCGCTGGGCGGTGTAAACCCAGCCGAACCGATTGGCAACGCACCGGCAGGGGATTTGGCAAAATTTGTTCAAGGAAATACGCCGTATTATATTCCTACTTTTGTAAGTATTTCGCACTTTGGGCACAGCAGGTTCAACTTTGCTGCATTTTTCTTTCAGGGAATCTGGATGCTTTACCGCAAGCTCTACAAGGTTGGGGCCTTGATAGCCGCACTTCAGGGGATTTTGCTGATTGGCTACAATTACATCATGCGGTATTATTGGATGCCCCTCTATCAAAGGCTGCTGAGCGCCATTGGCGTAACAAATGTGATGTCTGCCTATGCACTCACTGCTGAGCAGAAGTCCAGCCTGATGCACCAGTATTATGTGCTGCCCCTGCAGCAGCAATTTTTGCTCATTGCGCCGGGGCTACTGCTTCTGGCAGGCTTTGCCATTATGCTGATCTGCGGCTTTTCCGGGAACCGCCTTTACCTGAAGCACTGTCTTGCCAGCGTCAACCGCATACACAGTGAGGTTTCGGAACCAGTCGATTTTACCATACGCCTTCAGCAAGAGGGCGGCGTTAATTCGTCCCTTGGTGTCGTGTTCTTAGTCTGTTTTTTGCTGATCTTTTTCTTTGTAGGTTCCTGAACCTAGACTTTTGTTTAGAATTTGTACCCACTTTTTGTTTTTATTTTGCAAACCAAATGAGGAGTTGTTAATTGTAATGAAAGTAACGAAAGCAGTTATTCCCGCAGCCGGCCTTGGCACCCGTGTTCTCCCGGCTACAAAATCCATGCCAAAAGAAATGCTTCCTATTGTGGACAAGCCAGCAATTCAGTATATTGTGGAAGAAGCCGTTAATTCCGGCATCACCGATATTCTTATTATTACAAACCGCGGCAAGGGCTTGATTGAAGATCATTTTGACCGTGTACCAGAACTGGAAGCGCGTCTGCGCAACAGTGGCCCGGAAAAGCAGAAAATTCTGGATGAAATCATCAGTATTGCGCACAAGGCAAATATCTACTTTGTACGTCAGAAAGAAACCCGCGGTCTTGGGCATGCCGTGAACTGTGCACGTTCCTTTGTTGGGAATGAGCCTTTCGCTGTTTTGTACGGCGACGACGTTATTATCGGCGAAGACCCCGCCTGCGGCCAGTTGATTCGCGCTTACGACGAATATGGCCGCGGTGTTGTTGGTGTAAACAAAGTTTCAAAAGAAGATATTTCAAAATATAGTTCGCTCAAAGTAGAGCCCTTGCATGACAATTATTTTAAATGCACCGACATGATTGAAAAGCCCTCCCCGGAGCACATTATGTCACTGTATTCCATTCTAGGCCGCTGCGTGCTTACACCGGATATTTTTGAAATTCTTGACAACACGGAGCCCGGTGCTGGCGGAGAAATTCAGCTGACAGATGCCATGCGCACACTGGCCCGCCGCGACGGAATGGTCGCCGTCAACTTTACCGGAACGCGGTACGACATGGGCAACAAGCTTGGCATTATGAAGGCGCAGGTGGAAGTAGCCCTGCAGCATCCGGAAATTGGCCAGGATTTCCGCGCGTACCTGAAAAATCTCTGCAAGACCCTTTAATGGCCGAATTTTCTATTGACGAACTGGGTGCCGACTGGTATAATGGCTTAGTTGGCTTTAATTGGCCATCATCCTTGCTCCCGTTTTTTTCGGGGGCCTAAAGTCCAAAAGGAGGTGCAAATATGCCAGAAATTAAAAGACCTTATGAAACCGTATTTATCCTTTCTACAAAGCTTGGTGAAGACGGCATCAAAGCCGTAGCCCAGAAGTTCAAGGACCTGATTAGTGAAAACGGTACCGTCGACAGTGTTGACGAATGGGGCAAGCGCAGGCTCGCCTACCCGATCAACAAGGAAGAGGAAGGTTACTATACGCTGATTAACTTTACCAGCGTTCCTTCATTCACAGCTGAACTCGACCGTATCTACAACATCACAGACGGTGTTCTCCGCTCCCTGATTGTTAAGAGAGTAGAATCCAGCAAACCGAAAGCAAAACCGGAAGTAAAACCAGAAGCTAAGCCGGAAGTAAAACCGGAAGAGAAAAAGGAAGCGTGACGTGAGATGCTGAATGTGGCTGTTCTGATGGGCCGGTTAGTGGCTGACCCTGAATTAAAGCAGACGCAAAGCGGTATTTCTGTAACAAGCTTTACCCTTGCGGTTGATCGTTCCTATGTAAAATCCGGAACAGAACGTCAGACGGATTTTATTGACATTGTCGCATGGCGCGGCACTGCCGAATTCGTCTGCAAATATTTCCGGAAAGGCCAGTTGGCCGCCGTGCAAGGGTCGATACAGACCCGGACTTACACGGACCGGGACGGCAACAAGCGCAAGGCTTTCGAGATTGTTGCGGACAACGTTCATTTTGCGGAACCGAAACGTGATTCCGGCTCCGGCAGCAGTTACCAGGCTGCAAAGCCCGCTGCTGCTCCCGCACAGCCGAAACAGCCCGCCCCTGCTTACACAAATGGGGATACGGGTGATTTTCAGGAGATTCCTTCTGACGACGATTTGCCGTTCTAAGCTTCTTATTTTACTGAAAGAAAGGAGAATACCCAATGCCTGACAACAGAAATGAAAGATCCGACCGTCCGGACAGAAACCGCCGGCCTGGTGGACGCAGAGGCCGCAGAAAAGTCTGCAGCTTTTGTGTTGATAAAGTTGATGTTATTGACTACAAAGATATTGCAAAACTTCGCCGCTTCATCTCGGAGCGCGCAAAGATTTTACCCCGTCGTGTAACCGGCACCTGCGCACATCATCAGCGTGAACTGACGATTGCAATTAAGCGTGCCCGCCATTTGGCACTTCTGCCCTTCAGCAGTGACTGATTGGTTTTATCTTTGCAAAAAACGCCCCGCCTTTTGGCGGGGCGTTTTGCTGTTCCTTGATCATTTTGATGCTTTCGGAAAAAGTCTTACGGCCTGGAAGAATTGCTGCCGTTGGAAGACACGCTCGGCCCAAGGCTGACCAAAATAGTTACTTTTGAGCCGTAGGCCATTTGGCTGCCCTCTTTTGCGTTCTGGTAGCCAATAACCTTCCCTTTTTCCACTTTATCGTTGTTGACCTGCGACGCTGTAGGGGTAAATCCAGCTGACGTTACCAGCGATGAAGCTTCAGAAAGCGATTTTCCGGAAATCTGCGGCAGAGTCCGCACAGCCGCACCTTCACTCACAACAACAACAATCGCTGTATTTTTTTCCATTTTTGTTCCAGGTTTCGGGTCCTGCGAAATGATACTGCCCTCCGGAATCGTGTTGCTGAACTGCTGCGAAGAAAGCAGCACTTGATATGGCCTCTCCTCTCCGGAAGAGGAAGCGGCGCTCAGCAGGGCAGCATAGTTCTGCCCTACCAGATTTGGGACCGTAATTTTATCCTCATTGTCAGAAGAATCACCAGAGGACTGCAAGGCAGAATTAATCTGCGAAGAAAGATCTGAAGCAGCGCTGTTCGCTGCACTCAGCTGTGACTGTGCGCCCGAGTAATTCATCCACAGAATACCCGCCGCTACAAAAACCACAAGCATAACCGCACAGGAAATCAGCGCCCACACAAATCCAGGCGTTTCTTTTTTATGAGGTTTCGCAGGCTTTTGCTCCTCTTTCGGCTCAGCAGCAACACGGTCAAATTTCTGGCTGGCTTCAATAGCAGCTGTTACCGCCGGTGCCGCAGAAAGCTGTGTACGCAGAGCTTCAAAAGTCTGGGTCCGTTTTTCCGGCGCTACCTGCAAAGCATTTGCCATGGCTGTAATGACATAGGGCGGAATGCTGTGCATAATGGAATTCGGAATCATAAGGCGCGCGTCTGTGCGGCGCTTCGGCGCTTCCGGAGGAAGCGTACCTGTAAGGGTAAAAAACAGCGACGCGGCAAAGCCGTAAATGTCAGTCGCTTCAGTTGGGCTGTCACCCATAATGTACTGTTCTATAGCGGCGCAGCCCGGCACAAGGTCCGGCGGAAGATCCGTGTCCATCTGCCGAACAGCAGGGATGCAAAAGCTGCTGAGCTTCATTTTGCCGTCTTTCATAATTTTCAGAGTATCCGGAGAAATGCCAAGATGCTGAATATGGTTAGCATGCAGGGTGCTCAATGAAGAAAGTACAGGCATAAAAAGCTGGCGTGCGGCGTTCCAGCCAACATTTCCGCCGCTGCGTTCCACAAAATAGCGCAGTGTAATACTGCTGCTCCATTCAGAAACTGTATAAGCCGCGTTGTTTTCTTCAAAAATATCATAGATGGGTACAATCGATGAAAGTGTGCGCATATGGGCGATGGCGCGTGAATAACTCAAAAAGATTTCCCGATTTTCCCGGTAAATTAGCTCACTGCCGCCCAAAATACGGACTTCTTTCCCATCTTCCGCCCTTTCAGAAAGCGACATTGGAAAATACTCGTGCAGTTCTACCGGTACATTCAGGGTTTTATCGAAACCAATGTAGAGAATCCCTTCCCCATTATTCTTTTTCGCACGGCCCACAAGGTAGCGTTTCTGCAGCAGTGTTCCGTAAGGAAGTGCGCCGCGTTTTTGCGGCTCTCCCTTTCGGCGGCCGCAAACCGGGCAAACTTCCTGCCCCTGCAGATCTGCCATGCAATTCATGCAGAGATCCTGAAATTCCGTCATGTTTTCGCCTCCGAACAGACAGATTCAAAAGATATTTCTTATTTTGCTGCATCCGGAAGTGAAATATTCGTTCCGGAACAAACAGGAATAAGAGAATAAGCCTTCTCCGTACAGCGAAACTTCCGCCCGCCGTGCGGAAAAGGCTCCAACCAGTCCTAACTTCGACACTTCCTCGTCGGCATTTTCACAGCGTTTCTAAAACTTCCGGTTGTTCCTGTGTAAAATGACTTTGTACAGTGAACAGATAGATTGTCAATATTTATATGTTATTATAGCACAAATTCATTGCGTAATTCAAGCATTTTTAAAAGCATAAATTATTCCAGGCACAGATATCCAGGCCGATTTTCTTAGCTTATCAAGGCATTACATTATTCTTGCTTCTCAATTTATTTACAAAAATAGCAAAGAATTGACCTAACCCCGAAAATGCGGTATTCTTAAGAAATACAAGCTTCCAACTTTATTTTTAGTAAGGGAGTCGTTTCATGCAAGCCAATCATTTTTATCTGCTTCGCAGCGTCCAAGGGACTCCTTACCTTCTGCCTTATGGCGAAGGAATTGCCCGTCACCTTCACGGTGTACAGCTGAATCACGCCGGTGTTCTGCTATGGAATGCTCTCTGCCGCGGAGCGGATGAAAACGGTCTTCTGGCTGTTCTGGCCGATGCCTATAAAGCTGATAAAACGGATTTACCACAGTTGCGTCAGGATATTGCCGCATTTCTCAGCCAGCTGAAAGCACTCGGCGTCTGCACAGCTTCTTCCCAGCCAAAGCTGTATTCAGCCTGTTTTTCTATCGGCGGTTTGAAAATTGCTTACGACGGCCCGATAGGGCTTTTGTTTCCGACCCTTCATGACTTTTCCTGTTCACAGCCTCCTTGTTTTGATCAAATCTGGACGGTGAAAAAATCCGCCGCACCTGGCAATGATAGAAATGGTACCGCCATACTGTCTTCAACGGATATGGAAATCCGCCGAAGTAGGGATGCTTGGATATTAAATTTTTTCTGTTTTACCTTTTTGCAGCGCTGCCGTATTTCAGCAGACTGCCGGCAAGCTGTTTTTTATGTACCTGAAACATACAGCTCTTCTGTCTTGACGCAGGAACTGTTTCACGCCGCACGGTTTGCTTTTTTTCTTGCCGCACAGGCTTCCGGACTTTTTGCACTGCATTCGGCTTCGCTGGTCTATAAAGAAAAAGCCTGGCTTTTCTCGGCGCCTTCCGGCGTCGGCAAATCGACACACGTCAGCCTGTGGCACACACAGTTTGGAACGAAGATTTTAAACGGCGACTTAAACCTGCTTGGAATAAAAGATGGCAGGCCCTATATCGCCGGAATTCCATGGTGCGGAACTTCCGGTATTTCTACAGCCAAGGAATACCCACTCGGTGGTATTGTTCTGCTGAAGCAAGCCGCAGAGGATTCTGTTTTGGAGCTTTCCGCCAGTAAAAAGCAGTTGCTGGTTACACAGCGCCTGATTTCCCCCGCCTGGACGGCCGCGCAGTTCGATGCCTGCTTGGATTTTGCCGGGCAGCTGGTTGACCTGAACGTCCCCATTCTTCAGTTTGCCTGCACCAAGAGTCCCCAAGCTGCCCAAATTATGAAACACACAATCGATGAAATTTTAAACGAACCATAAAGGAAAAAATCGATGTTCAAACAGCTGAAACAGATTAAGAAACGCCTTTCAGAAGGAATTTTAAAAGATGCCTGGGCCGAAACAAAATGGCTGTACCTGTACAGCAAAAAATACTGGGGTTTTATCATCCTTTACACCGTGGTTGGGCTGCTTGGGACTGCCGTTTCTCTGGGGAGCAGCTTAATTTCACGGAATCTGGTCGATATTATTACCGGCCACCAGACAGGCCGGCTGATTCAGACTTTTTGCCTTTTTATTGGTTTTTCCATCGGGAGCATCTGCATTTCACAGGCTTCCAGCTATTTTTCCAACCTGATTTCCCTGCGCGTCAATAATGATATGGAAGCAGACATTTTTGAAAAGATTCTGATGACCGACTGGGAATCCCTGACGGCTTACCACACCGGCGACCTTCTTACCCGATGGGGCAGCGATACCTCAAACGTTTCAAACGGCATTCTCAGCTGGCTGCCAAACCTTGTAATCAACATTGCTCAGTTTGTGAGTTCCTTTGCCGTTATCCTGTATTATGACCCCACTTTCGCCTTGATTTCCATGATGAGTATCCCAGTCAGCATTGTAATGTCGCATACTCTTCTGAACCGGATGCAGGACAATAATAAGCGCAGCGCCGCCATGGGTGCTAAGATGTCCGGTTTTAACCAGGAGTGCTTTTCCAATATCCAAACACTCAAAGCTTTTGACCTGATTCGCTTTTTCACCGAAAAACTCCGAACGCTGCAAAAAGAATATTTGGGGATGCGCTTGAGCTTTCAAAAGCTGAGCATCCATACATCCGTCATTATGTCGATTGTCGGTCTGGCCGTGTCCTGCTGCGGGTACGGCTGGGGTATTTACCGCGTCTGGAGCGGCGCTATCACATTTGGTACCATGACGCTCTTTCTCTCACTTTCCGGTACATTAACGGGCAATATAAATTCTTTGATTTCCATGGTGCCTACGGCCTTTTCCATCACAACATCGGCAGGCCGGCTGATGGATATTCTGGAGATGCCGCGTGAAGATTTTTCAAAGCGGGATGAAACGGCACACTTTTGCGAAAGGCACCGCGCGGCTGGAATTGGCTTTCATATCAGCGGCTTGGACTATGCCTACCACAACGGAACACAGGTTTTTGAGGATGCCGAGTTAGAAGCCCATCCTCACGAGATTGTCGCGCTGGTCGGGGCTTCCGGCCAAGGTAAAACCACAATGCTCCGCATTCTGCTTTCGCTTCTGCGCCCGCAGCATGGGAATCTTTACTTTTATGCCGGGGATGACGTATCCCAGCAGATTCCGTTTTCGCCCTCTACACGTCAGCTGTTCTCGTATGTGCCACAGGGCAACACCATGTTTTCCGGTACTGTAGCTGAAAACCTGCGCAGTGTAAAACCAGACGCCGACGATTCCGAACTGGAACGCGCCCTGAAAGCAGCCTGTGCCTGGGACTTCATTTCCGCTTTGCCGGATGGCATCAACAGTAAAGTCGGCGAACGCGGCGGCGGTTTTTCCGAGGGCCAGGCTCAGCGGCTTGCCATAGCGCGTTCCCTTCTGCGCCGCTCACCGCTGCTTTTGCTGGATGAGGCTACAAGCGCTCTGGATGTTGCAGTGGAACGTCAGATTTTAAGAAATATTATGCAGGATGATACTCCGCGCACCTGCATTATCACAACGCACCGGCCTACTGCCCTCACAATCTGCCACCGTGTTTACGCCATACGGGATAAAAAATGCCAAATTCTCAATCCAGACGAGATTAACAGCCTAATTCAAAATTTTTAGCGTAACCCAGTAGAGTCAAAAATAGGTGCTGCTTTTAAAAGCAGCACCTATTTTGATTCATTTGTCTTATCAGTGGCCATCTGTAGACGAAACTCTGAGAACAGCCGGCTGGCTGGCTGCAGTCACATAAACATCATAATCCGCATTATCATTGCCATTCATAAAGCGGTTGCGGGTAATTGTGAGGGTTGAAGAGCCACTGCCGGAAACAGCATATTCCTGTGCACTGATGCAGGTAACAGGAACGGAAAAAACGATTGTGGTTGTCTGATAATTATTGGTATGGTTTGCGTGATGCTGAATGCGGACCCGAAAGCGATATTGATTCCCGTTCAAATGCTGTTCCAGACTGCAAGTCGTTGTCAGGCATCCACTTCCGCCGCTGGCCATATAAACGCCTTCACTCAGGTTTTCGTCTTTAAGGATGGTTGGCTTTTCATAATTTTTCATCATACATATCTTCCTTCGTCAATTACTGTGTTTTAAAAGTTTTCATTTTGAAGCAATACTGGAAATAGTATAGACTGTAGGAATACAAAGGCCTACTCGTATCTTATCTTTTCCTTCAGCCAAAGTCAATAAAAAAAGTATTTTTTATCCTTTTTTTATAGGCCTGCCAATCTGTCGCAGCCTATGTGCTGCAGCAGCAAGCGGACCACGCACCGGGCGCAGAAAAAGCCAAAAACGGGTTAAGAAAATTAAGAGCGGGTTCTGCACTGAAATTTTCCGGCCATTTCGTATGACCACCGTCAGCCTGCCTTTTATCTGGCAGGGACGAAGCGGGCCTTCTACTTTACTTTGATTGTCGCCCACCGTATAAAAGCCTTCCGGCCTAACTTTCCAGATACGGTGCAGAACCAAAATTCCCTGTTCCCGCCGATACAAAGCAACATCACCGCGCTTCATTTTTTCCGGATTCGCCTGCGCAATAATGGCCTGATCCCTGCCCGGAACCAACAGCGGGTACATACTCCAGCCATGCGGCTCAATTTGAACTGTGTGCCCATCTGCCAGAATCTGCTCAATATTCTCTTTCACGCTTTTCTGTGCCATATGAACGCTCCCAAAAACATTCTGCCCTATTTTTCTGCCGACTTCCCCGTACTGGAAAGCGTTTGGTCAGCTTTGCCATCAATCAGCATCCGAATACCGACCGCCAATAAAAAATACCACTTGTTTATCGTGAACCGGCAAAAAAGGCGCAAGCCATATTTCCAAAAAGCCGAATGAATTTCACTGCAGTACTGCCCATCCGCTATTTTTTTCAGTTTGCTGCGTGTAAGCGGGTATTGATTATATTGCCTAAGCACCCTGCGAATGACCGCCGTACTCTTCCCCCGGTATTCGTATTCCTGTTTGGCACTGAAAAATATGGCAAATGCGATGGTAAGCGCCGTTAAATCGCCGTAGTTTTCTCTGCCATCCCGGTGAAGCTGCTCATTGAAATTCTGTGCGATTTTCATCCAGGTTTTATCGAAATCGTTGTGGTAACCGTTTGAATTCGAGTTTGGATTTTTCCGGTAACAATACACGTTTTCCGCTAAAAACGCATAAGACGCATTCTTTTCGTAGCACTGGAAATTAAACAGCTTGTCCTCGGCATAATCGAGTGTTTCAAACGTAATCTGATTTTTCCGCAGAAAATCGGTACGGTACAGTTTCGCCCACACATAGCTTAGAATTCCATTTGAAAAAAAGCCCCGGAACCGAAAATTCTGGCTTTCCCGATCATCCTGCCGGTTTAACCCATGACGGGCAGCGTCACAGATTTTCCCCTGCAATTCACGGCAATAGTTTCCAACAGTAATATCCGCTTTTTCTTCCTCTGCTTTCTGATACAGCAGTAAAATGGAATTTTTGCTTGGAAGGAAGTCATCGGCATCGGCGAACAGGATATATTCGCCGACCGCTTTCGCCAGCCCCCGGTTTCTGGAGGCCGAAACTCCTTCGTGCCCAGCGGAAGCAAAGAAGCGGATGGACGGTTCCTTCTGTGCATACCAGCGGCAGATTCCCGCGCTTTTGTCGGAAGATTCATCATCCAGCAGCAGAATTTCCAAATTGGGAAAGGTTTGCTTCAGCAGGCTGTCGATGCACTTTTGCAGCCATTTTTCGGCATTGTACACCGGAACAATTACACTGATTTTTTTCATGGCGCCCGTTTTTCATCCCTTTTCGGCACATCCTGAAAAAGATGTATCTTTTTCAGAATTCTGCTCCGCATTCCGGCTTTCCGGATAATACCGCAACTGCTCACACGGCGCAGCTTTTTATTGTTCCTCACAAAATGGAATAAAGTCATTCCCCACAAAACAGGCCAAAGCAAAAATACTTTTCCGGCGCGGGGGTAGCGGATTTTCATTTGATAATGAAATTCACAGAAATATGCCCCCGGCCCGGTTCCCGGCAGTACCACCATACGGGTCTTATCCGTCAGCCCAAATTCCTGTGCTTCCATAACTTCACGGAAAAATTCCATCACATCTGCCCCACTGAGTTCCTGCACAGCCATAAATTCAGCATTTTCAGGCCTCAGCCCAAGGTAGCACACACAGGCCTGCGTAACTGCTGCGCAGAAGCCGCACAGCCCGCTTTCCCTGACGTAACCCATAAACTGCACTTTTTCATTTTCATCAATTTCACGATTCCAGAATACCACCCAGTCTGCCAAGAGTTTCAGCCCGAATCCCGAACGCAGAAAATGCCGCAGCATATGAATCAGCAGGTAAAAGGCCATCTCCGCATCCGGCAGCACTGGAAGCAGCACGTCGGTTACTGTGCTTTTCCACGTTATTTTGTGTTTCAAATTTGTAAGGAAGGCCTGCAGGCAGTAATTCATCCGCCGGTTCTCGAACGGCTCCGAAAGTGCTTTGTGCAGTTCCACTTTAATATGCTCGTCTGTTTCAAAGCTTATATGATAATCCACCGTCGGTTCATCCTGCCTAAAGAGGCCGTTTTCACTGAGAATTTTGCACGCTTGACTAAACTGCTTTTTGTCTGGAATCAGCAAGTCGATATCACCTGCCTTGCGCAGTTCCGGGACTGGATAGTACGATGCCACAACCGCGCCTTTCAGCACCAAAACAGGGACTCCGCTTTGCTCCAGCAGATCGACTAAAGTTTTTGTCATAAACAGCAGGCGGTAACTTTGCAGCCCACACTGGCGACCCGCTAAGCGGGCTTCTGCCTGCACTGCGGCAGGAACATCCGGGCTTTCCAAAAGGCCGTCGCACAAAAGCGGAAGCACCGCATGGCCCTTCGCAAGCTGAAGCATTTTGCTCCACACAGCGCCATCCGGCTTCACTGTTTCAACCACAGTTTCAATTTTCCACGGCTTTTTGCAAAGCACAGCTTTTAAGCAACCAGTCAAGAGCAATTCTTCAGCGGTCAAATTATTTTTCATGACGATTCCCCCTGCCGAATTTTTCTTGCAGCAACCCTTTTAACTTTTGAAAGACAAAAGAAAACTCTTTTGTCCGGGCATAGGCTGCAAGAAAAATGCTGTTCGGCACAATAAGGCAAATGAATGCCCGCAGGATGACAAGCTGCAGCGCGCCCCCCGAAACCAAGCCGCAGATTTTGTCCGTCACAAGCCAGGCCGCACCAACTACAGCCGTATACACTGCATAATGCGCAAAGTAAGGCCGGCAAGAAGTTTTCAGCTGATACTTATACAGCACATAAGGCTCTACCCAGGCTGACGTTGCGGCTGTACTGATAAAAGTACCAAGGAACACCCCAATCGTTCCAAAACGCATCACCAGCAGAATCGACGCTGCCAAATTGATTAGTGCTTCCGCGACGGATTTGTAGCGGTCAAACCAAAACAGCCCAAGTGAATCGCGGAATACGAGTGTGGCACGGCGCATTCCATTGATAAAAAAATTGATGCACAGCATCAGCACGATACTGCCTGAAAACAGATAGCGTACGCCAAAGCTTAGCTCCACAAATGGGTTCAGAAGCTCATACAGGCAGACAGCGGCAAAGCCGTACAGCCATTGAACCAAAAAGAAAGTGGAATCGAACACACGCCGAATGGCATCCCTGCCCTGCGTTGCTCCTAAATTGCCAACGCTTGCCGCAATTCCCTGAAACGCCTGATCCATCACCTGCTGCACAGATGCTATGAGAAGAAAGTAGTTGGAATAACATCCGGCGCTTGCAATGCCAACAAAGGACGACAGCAAAATATTATCGGTGTTGTTGACCACCACGTCGCCGACTTTGTGCATCATCATTGCACGGATATTTTTAAAGATGCCCCGTTTTTCGGCTTCGCCAAGTTTTTGCACGTTTTTTTCTTTCAGAAAAGGATACATCCGGTCTGCCCGGCGTGAAATGAATAAGTTGCAGCCAAAAGTACAGAAAATATTCACCAGCAAGAACAGGATAAAGTTTTTCGTGAAAATCAGGATGAAAATTTGAATGACATCCTGAAGCATCCATGACGC
>JAEZFF010000005.1 GCA_023417635.1 Bacillota bacterium
TAAGCGGCAGGGACTACCGCAAGAAAACCCACACGGTTCTGATGGATGCCGAAAAGGTGACCTACAGCGAAAGCGACAGCGCAGATTCGGGCACGGATCGGTGGGATGACTTTGAGTATGCTTTTGAAACGAAGGATTTGTTTTTGCTTTACCGCACTACAAATAATGCCGTGATTATCCCGAAGAGGGAAGTCAGCGAGCAGCAGGTTACGCAGACGCGCGAACTGATGCAGGACAAGCTTGGAAAACGTTTTAAAGTTCGCTGCAGAGTCAAAAAATAGTGTGCAAGGATTTTAGATATTTGTGAATAGTGTTTGTGAAAAATGGTTTGAAAATGGCAGTTTGTGAAGCTGCCCAATAAAGAAGCGTACTGGCACACATCCCAAGTGATGTGGCCGGTACGCTTCTTTTCAGCTTGAAACCAAGCTCGGAAAACGATAGAATAGAAGAGTGTGAACGAAAACCACCGCGAAAGAGTAAGTAAGAGTAAGGATGATGATATTTTGAATAACCTTTTCGGAAAGATCGGGGATTGGTACAAAGGAAACCTCCATATGCACACAACAAGGTCTGACGGATGTCTTTCGCCGGACGACGCATTGAGCCTTTACCAAAAAGCCGGGTACGACTTTGCTGCGCTGACCGATCATTGGGCGCAAAGCCAAAACAGCAGCTTTGGCAGAATGTTGCTGTTAAGTGGCTGCGAATGGGACACAGGTGACATGATTCACAGCCCTGTTTATCATATTATTGGCGTTGGTATGGAACGTGAAGTAAAGCTGGAACATTCTCAGCCTCCGCAGAAGATCATCGACGCCATACGGGAAGCAGGCGGCATGGCAATTCTTGCGCACCCTGCCTGGTCCGTGACCGATCCGGAAGCGGTACTGTCCCTTACCGGGCTTTGCGGTGCCGAGATTTACAACAGCATTTCCGGCCTGCCATGGAATGGCGAGCGGGCCGATTCCAGTTTGTACTTTGACCTGTGGGCTTCCAAAGGCAAGCTGATACCCTGTATGGCAGCAGACGACAGCCATCACTACAACGGGGAACAGACGCGCTCTTATCTTATGGTTCGCGCGCAGGAGTGTACACAACAGGCGCTGAAGAAAGCTCTTGAAAGCGGGAGTTTCTATGCCTCACAAGGGCCGGAGTTTCAGGCTATACGCGTTGGTGACGGAAAAGTGGAAGTTGAGTGCTCCGACTCAAAATATATTGTTTTCAACAGCAACAGCATTTGGTGTAAAGACCGTGTCGCATCGGGGACACATGCCGTTTACCAGGTGGAGAAAACCGACCGCTATGTGCGTGTTATGCTGGTGGACGGTCAGGGAAGAAAAGCATGGAGTTCACCGTTTGCAGTGAACTCGTAAAAGAGAGTAGGGGAAGTAGAAAAGTATGAAGCTGATTTTAATTCGTCATGGGGAACCAGACTATGAAAAAGACTCCTTAACACCCAAGGGATGGCGCGAAGCGGAGCTGCTTTCGGAGCGCATTTCAAAGCTTGATGTGCGCGCGTTTTACTGCTCGCCGCTTGGCCGCGCAAAGGATACAGCCAGCAAAACACTGGAACGTGTGCATCGTACGGCAAAAATACTGGACTGGATGCAGGAATTTCCGGCCTACAGAAAAATTCCCGAAACCGGCGAAGAGCATGTTGTGTGGGATTTGATGCCGGATGACTGGACACGCCGCCCGGTTTTGTATGACAAAGACCATTGGTTTGACGATGCCATTATGCAGAAGGCGGGTACAAAGCACCTGTACCATGAAGTTGCAGAAGGCTTGGACACTCTTCTTGCTGAGTGCGGCTACCGACGCAGCGGCATGATTTACCGTACCGAGGGCGGGAACAGCGACACTATTGTTCTGTTCTGTCACTTTGGTGTTACCTGTGTTATGCTGTCGCATTTGCTTGGCATTTCCGCTCCAGTCCTTTGGCACGGGCTTATTCTGCCGCCGGCTTCCGTCACAACGCTTATAACGGAAGAGCGGGAAAAGGGCAAGGCCTATTTTCGCTGCCGAGGCATGGGTGATATTTCCCATCTCTACACCGCAGGGGAACCGGCTTCAGAATCCGGTGCATTTGAAGAGGTGCACACATAAGGCGGTTAATTTTTTGCTGTGATCAATTCCAATATTTGACTTCTTGCATTTGGAAATATATACTAAATACTGTAACTGATGTTTCCACATACATACATGCTACAAATTGGAAATCCAATTACAGAAATGAGATGCTAAATCATGGGTAGGACTACTATACCCAATTTACCCCAAAAATTATCGAATGAAATCGTTCGCTATATTATTGATGAAAACCTCCAGCCGGGTGACCGCCTGCCAAATGAAGCAGTCCTCTCGCAAAAAATGTCGGTTGGGCGCAGCTCCGTACGCGAAGCCATGAAGCTGCTTGTTTCCCGTAATATTGTTGAGATCCGCCAGGGATCCGGTACTTATGTTTCCGCTAACCGAGGCGTTATGAATGATCCGCTTGGGCTTATTTTTTTGCAAAAAGACCCAAAGCTTGTTCATGACCTGATGGAACTGCGCCTTTTAACAGAACCTTTTATTGCAATTCGGGCAGCGCGAAACGCACAGCCGGCAGATATAATAAAAATCAAGTGCGCCTGCAAAGAAGTAGACAAGCTGATTTTAGAACGCTGCCAGGATTATGTAAATGCGGATGTGCGCTTTCACGAAGCGATTGCAAAGGCAAGCAACAATCTGCTTGCACCGCGGCTTGTTCCAGTCATTGCCCGTACTCTTGCAGTGGATGTACAAAAAATCCCTCAGCCTACGCTGGAGGAAGTCGTTTCCTGCCATCAGGCGATTGCAAAAGCAATTAGCAGCCACAATGAAGAAGCAGCTTGCGATTCGATGCAGATGCACCTTGTTTATAACCGGCGGATTCTTGCGGAAAACCCACTGCCCGACAAAACAGAGGAAAAAGGCAGCGGCAAAGAAGATTCCGGCAAGAACGAGCAGGAAAAGCTATAAAAGACGCTTTATTACATATCTTTTGTTACAATAAGGTTTGCGCCGATTCCAAGAAAGTTGGCGGCCGCAACGTCACCGCGCTTTACCGGAGCGGTGAGAATTATGCTGTTCAGCGCATGCATTGCGTCGAACAGCTTTTCTTTAGGGATGGCGCGGTCGGTTTTTACTGGGCAGCGGCGGTGAATTGCTCCATTAATTATAACAGTGCTTGTCAGTACGCGTGTTGGGTGAGTCACCTCCGCTTTGCCATACTCCGCGCCATGTGGGCAGCTATTGCCGGTCACGCGGAAGTCATTTTCTTCGTCGACATTCAGGTGGCAGCCTTTTGGGCAGCCAATGCAGATAAGATGCTTCAATTTTCCGGTACCTCCTTTGCGGAAATTCTCAGTGTGCAGCCGGAAGCCTTTTCAAGCATTTGCTTTGTCAGGACGAGATGCTCCATTTCACCCGGTGCCATGTGTTCACGAGGGAAAGAGGCAAGTGTGGCTCCGGCGGCTGAAACTTCAACTGCCGATTTTTGAAAGTTCCGCCGTACACGGAAGAATATTTCCGCTGTTTTTTCAATCCGGTCTGTTCGGATATGCTGTGGAACCGTGCCGCTTACGTTTTCACCGTTTTCCAGTTTGACCTCCATTTTGCTTTCAGCTGGCTTTTTCATTGCAAATTCGGCGGCGGCAGCACCTGCGCGCTGGCTTTCAGCGGTTACAAAATCAACAAGGTCATGTACATGAAGTGCGTTGCCGCAGGCAAAAACGCCTGGAATGGATGTTTCCATGTTTTCATAGACGACCGGCCCTTTTGTGTGTGGGTCAAGCATAATCCCGGCTTTGCGGGAAAGCTCGTTTTCCGGTATCAGCCCGACGGAAAGCAGAATCGTGTCGCAGTCAAACAGTTTTTCCGTGCCTGGAATTGGTTTCTGGCTGCCGTCCACATCGGCAACAACAGCGCCTTCCACACGCCGCGTTCCGCGTATTTCTGTAATAGTGTGAGAAAGATACAGCGGAATCTTGTAGTCGTTCAGGCACTGCACAATATTTCGGTTCAGCCCGTTGGAATAAGGCATCAGTTCCACACAGGCGACAACCTTTGCACCCTCCAGCGTCATGCGCCGCGCCATGATAAGGCCGATGTCGCCCGAACCGAGTATCAGAACTTTTTTGCCGACCATGTAGCCTTCCATGTTCACATAGCGCTGTGCGGCACCCGCAGTGAAAATGCCGGCCGGGCGGGTTCCTGGAATCCCGATTGCGCCGCGTGTGCGTTCCCGGCATCCCATCGCAAGGATGATGGCCCCGGCCTGTATTGAGAAATATCCGTCGCGGGGATTTATCATTGTTATTGTCCGGTCGTTCCCAACTTGCAAAACCATTGTGTCCAGCATCAGCTTTGCACTCGTCGTTTTCAGCAGGTCAATAAAGCGCCCGGCGTACTCCGGCCCGGTGAGTTCTTCCTTGAAATAATGAAGCCCAAACCCGTTATGGATGCATTGGTTCAGAATTCCTCCGGCTTCGCGGTCACGCTCAATTACAAGAATTTTCCGTGCTCCGTTCCGGTATGCTTCGCAGGCGGCGGCAAGGCCGGCAGGCCCGGCGCCAACCACTGCAACATCATATTGTTTCATCAATTTGTCCCTCCGGTCTTGGTTTCTCCGGTTAGCAGATAGCTGCCCGCGCGGTCTTGCTCTATTTGTACCATTGGTACTCCGAGTTCGCGGCTCAAAATCTCATGCACACGGGGACCGCAGAAACCTCCCTGGCAGCGTCCCATTCCCGCGTTGCAGCGCCGCTTAACACCGTCTATGCTTACAGGTGGAATCGGCCCGTGCAAAACATGGAGGATGTCCCCTTCCGTAATGGTTTCACAGCGGCAGATTACTCTGCCGTACAGCGGGCAGCGCATAAGCGCTTCTTTTTTTTGCTTTTCTGTCATGTCGCGGAACAGCGGCTGGCGGCGGTATTCGGTGTAAGCATCTTTTGGGGTGCAGGCAAGGCCAATGCTCTCCAGAATCTTTCGCACTTCAATTGCAATGGCGGGGGAGGAAGAAAGGCCGGGCGACTGGATGGCGGCTGCGTTTACGAAGCGCGGCGTGTCTTTTGAAGCTTCCAGAATAAAGTCGTCGTCTTCCGCGGCAGTGGCGCGCACACCTGCAAAGTTCCGGATAGATTCATGGAAGTTAATTTGTGCATCTGAACGCAGTGCGCACTTCATGATTTTTTCAAGCCCCTGCGCAGTAACGGCGGTGTCTTCCGGATTTTCAGCTGCGTCGGCTGTCGGACCGACCATCAGGTTCCCGTCAACGGTAGGGGAAATCAGTACGCCTTTTCCCGCCTTCCCAGGAGTTTGGAAAATTACATGATGCACCGTGCTCCCCTGGCTTTTATCCAGCAGATAATATTGCCCTTTTACCGGACGGATGTGGAAAAATGGCTTTGCCGCCATATTATTAATGCGGTCAGAAAACCCTCCGGCTGCGTTTACAATATAGCGGGTTTCAAGCTCATTTTTACCAGCACGGATTCGGTAAAATCCATTTTCCTTCACAATTTTGTCCACAGCACAGTTTCGGTAAAGTTCTGCGCCGTTTTGAACGGCTGCCTGCGCTGCTGCAAGCGTCAGTCCCCATGGGCTTATCACGGCGGCTGTGGGGGCCCAGAGTGCCCCTGTAAGCTCTGGGCTGAGGCCAGGTTCCATTCCAAGGGCTTCTTCTTTCGTCAGGATTTTCAGCCCTTCAACGCCATTCTGTGTACCGCGGCGCAGAAGTTCCTGCAAAATTTGCATATCCGCTTCATCAAAAGCAAGTACAAGAGAGCCAATCCTTTTATATTCCACGTTCAGCCGGCGGCACAGTCCCTCCATCATGCGGCTGCCTTCCACGTTCAGCCGTGCCATTTTTGTGCCTGGCTTCGGGTCATAACCTGCATGAACGATTGCACTGTTGGCTTTTGTAGCCCCGCAGGCAATGTCGTTTTCCTTTTCCACAATCGCTACGGAAAGATTATAGTGGGAAAGTTCATAGGCAATTCCCGCACCAATTACTCCGCACCCGATTACGGTTACATCAAACATACTCTGCATCCTTTCTTCTCCTGCAGCAAGCAGGCTGAAAAACAATCTGTCTTTTATTGTATCATAGTCGACGAAAATCCTCAAAATAATTGCATGCATCCACTGAATCATTTTAAATAGGGAAAAAATCTTCGTGCAGTATGAAAAGAGATATGGTATAATAAATTATTCATTGAGGAAAATACAGCCTGCACTGCAAGGGGAGGTTTCACGATGCGGAGAACAAAGCAAATCCAGGCGGTTTTGGCGGCACTGGCAGCAGCCGCGGTTTTGATGGGTACGGGCGGATGCTCATTGATTTTCGGCGCTGTGCGTGGAACACATTCCACTGCTTCCAGACCCACAGCATCGGCCGTACCCGGAACGCGGCAGGCTGGCGGAAACTCCGACCGGGAAGATGTCAGAGGCATTGAAAGAATAGCCGAAAATATCTTCTATGGTTCTGACCCGACGGAAACGGTAGCAGCGGCGACCCCATCTTCGAAATACAAAGCTCTGCGGGCGAATCATAACTATGAGTGCCTCCCTTCCAAGGCCTCAAAAGACCTCTACCAGGCAATCGACGCATCCATCCATCAAATCGTTGCCAAACAATCTCCTTCCGGCGGTTATCCCATTAAACTAGTGAAAATTGGGGGAAAGCTTCCCGAGGCGGAAATCCGCGCTGCCATTGCAGCGTACCGAAACGACAATCCACAGATTTTCTGGCTTGCCAATGGCTACAGTTACCAGACACGCGGCGGAAATACGTTGCTGCAGCTTTACTCGAACCTTTCTCCGCAGGAATGCCGCACAGCCATCAGCAAACTGAATGAAGCGGTTTCTTCTGCGATGGCTTCCATGCCATCCGGGCTAAACGAATTTGACCGGGAAGAACGCCTTTTCGATTTTGTTACCGGGCATTGCTTTTACGATGACGCTGCAACCGCGGGGAAAACCAGGTGGGAAGACTTTTGCTCTTATGGAGCGCTGGTAGACGGCAGGACCGTCTGTGAAGGGTATGCCAGAGGGATGCAGCTTCTCGCGCAGTATGCAGGCATCGACTGTGGCCTTGTAAACGGTGAAAGCGGCGGCGTCGGCCATATGTGGAATGTCATCCGCATTGGCGGCGCATGGTATCATATTGATGTAACGTGGTGTGACAATCCGGAAGATTCTGATGAATCCCGCGTTACATATAATTATTTTAATGTGCCGGATTCCGTCGTTGAAAAGACGCATAACATTGACCCAAGTTTCTCTTCTTTGAAAGAAAGCAGCATTAACGATGAACATCAGCAGTTCAATCTTTTTCTTCCTGCTTGCAGCGCAACGAAAGAAAACTATTTCCAGGTAAGGGGTATTCCTGTTGCAGAACCTGCTAAAACGAAGGATGCAGCTGTTGTCCGGTCGCTTGCCACGGAGCTGAAGCAGGAAAAGAAAATGATTCCTTTCTATATCAGCGGGAACTTTGACGCCATTGTTCCAGGCATTACAATTTCCTCTCCTTATCGTCTTTCTGAATGGCTGAAGGAGGCGCAGAAACTTTCGGGAAAATCGATTGTAGCAGACCAGACGTCATTTTTGGAAGATGGCGATGATAAAGGCCTGATGATTTTTATTAAATACCGCAAATGAATGAGGAATAATTCGGAAGCCTTTTCATACAATATTTCCGTGCCAAAGCAAAATGCGCCGGCTTTTGATACCGGCACAGCCGATGAAGGGGGAATCTGTGCTATGAAGCGAGCTGCCTTGTCCTTCGTTTCCTGCTTTGAAAAGCGTGAAGAAAACATCCGGAAAGCGGTGCACGCTGTAGGGCTGCTGCCGGAAACAACAGTTTTACTGAAGTCGTCTTTCTGTGAAACAGAGCCATGTCCCGCAGAACATCTTGAAAATGGCTGTATGAGCCAGTGCGCTATTATTATGACGGCTCTTTCCCAAGAATTGCTGCGCGGTGCATGTATGGGAATTGCCGCTGCTTCTGCGTCGGTTCCGGCTTTCTTAAAGGAAAAAGCCAGCCTGCGTGTCGATTTGCTTTTGTATGAGAGCGAAGCAGGAAGCGATGAGGCGGAAAACTTGCCGAATCGGGCTTTGCTGAAACTTCCGTGGATTCGTCAGCCGCTGCAGGAACTTCTTTTGGGCAGAGAGTCTGCTGGCAGTAAGTCATTTATTCCAGATCGGTTCGAATGGCCGGAGAAAAAACCTTTTTGACGCAAAAAGTCAAAAAAGTAGGAAAAAGGGGTTGACAAGCGGTAAAGTGTGAGGTATTATAGAGAAGCGCCTTGCGAAAGGGTGCTGCGGAAACGAAAGAGCGAAAGCGCCGGAAAGCCGCATGG
>JAEZFF010000023.1 GCA_023417635.1 Bacillota bacterium
GCGGTAAGCAAATAAAAAAATTAAATATTCACAATAATTTACTGAATTCAGTGGCGAATATGGTATAATAAATTAGTATGATTAGCCAAGATGGAAGAATCTATTGCTGAAAGGAAATGAAAGATGAACAGTTTTGTCTATCACGCACCTACTGAAGTAATTTTTGGACGCGGAACGGAGCAAGATGCCGCTGCTGCAGTAAAAAAATACGGCGGGACGAACGTCCTGCTGGTTTACGGTGGAAAAAGTGCCGAAAAAAGCGGCCTGCTTGGACGCATTGAGCAGGAGTTAACGTCAGCTGGCCTGCCGTACAAAACACTTGGCGGCGTTCAGCCGAACCCGCGCGTAGAACTTGCACAAAAAGGTGCAGAGATTGCTGTGGAATCAGGCATCGATTTTATCCTGGCTCTTGGCGGAGGCAGTGTCATAGACACAGCTAAGGCTGTTGCAATCGGCGCTGCTAACCCGGAAACGCCAATTTGGGATTTCTGGCTGCAAAAAGCCGAAGTAAAGAAGAACCTGCCGGTTGGCGTTGTACTTACAATTTCAGCGGCAGGAAGCGAAATGAGCGCATCTGCTGTGCTGACGAACGAGGCAACGCATGAAAAACGCGGCCTACACACAGAACTTCACCGCCCACGTTTTGCAATTCTTGACCCGCAGCTGACTTTCACACTGCCCAAATACCAGGTCGCCTGCGGTGTGGTAGACATTATGATGCATACCATGGAGCGCTTTTTCACGCTTTCTGAAGGCGATGAGATGACGGATGAGCTAGCCGAGGCACTTCTGCGCGTGGTGATTCATAACGGAAAACCCGCAGTCGAAAATCCGCATGATTATGGCCCAATGAGCGAGCTGATGTGGGCAGGAAGCCTTTCGCACAATGGTCTGACCGGCCTTGGAGCTGTCAGCGATTTTGCAACACATCAGCTTGGGCATGAGCTGAGCGCCATGTTTGACGTTGCTCACGGTGCCAGCCTTGCTGCCGTTTGGGGTTCCTGGGCGCAATACTGCTATGGGCAGAAGCCGGAACGTTTTGCCTGCTTTGCCGAAAAAGTCTGGGGTGTTAAGGGGAAAGACACGGAAGAAACCGTTCAGCTTGGCATTCAAAAAACGGTAGAATATTTCCACTCCCTAGGTATGCCAGTCTGCTTTACTGACCTTGGCATTGGCGTACAAAGTGACGAAACCCTTCGCGAGCTTGCGGACCGCTGCGTTTTCCGCGGGACGCGAACTGTTGGCAATTTCCGCAAACTTGGCCGTGAAGACTGCTATGCCATCTACAAAGCCGCTAACCATTGAGCCTGAAGCAAACAATGGCGTGAGAAATTTAATACATTAACAAGGACTCTCAGTCGGCAGGGTAACCGTGATTTCGGTTCCTCTGCCGACTTCACTTTTCAGACCGATTTTTCCATGGTACAGTTCTACAATGTGTTTTACAATGGAAAGCCCAAGCCCGGTGCCGCCCATTCTGCGGCTGCGGCTTTTATCCACGCGGTAAAAGCGTTCGAAAATGCGCCCCTGTGCTTCCGGTGGGATGCCGACGCCGGTGTCGGCAACGGTGAGGGTAACGGAATCAGTCTGTTGAGCAACAGTGACGAAAACGCTGCCGCCCGGGCGATTATATTTTACGGCATTGTCAATCAAGTTCAAAGTAAGCTGCATCATGCGGTCCGGGTTAGCGTTCAAAATGCCGTCTTCGCCGGAAACGGTAACTTTCACGTTTTTCTCGGCAGCCTGAACGGACAGTGACTCCGCGGCTTTTGCTGCCACGCCCAGCAAGGCGACGCGCGCTTTTCCGGCATCTTCCGCGGTGGATTCCAGCTCGGAAAGTTTCAGTATATCGCTAATCAGCACAATCATGCGGTCAGTTTCGGAAGAGATCCGCGAAAGGCCCTCTGAAATTTTTTGTGGGTCTGCCACAATGCCGGACTGAATCAGTTCGGTAAAACCCTTAATGGAGGTAAGGGGTGTTTTCAGTTCATGCGAAGCATTCGCTACAAACTCAGAACGAATTTGTTCTGCGCGGCGTTCGGCAGTCACATCTGTAAGCAGCAGAATCACGCCGCCCGCGTCGCTGCCGCCTTCTTCGCCTGTTACAGGGCTGACGGAAAACAGGACAATACGGTCGCTTTCCGGCAGAATAAGGTCAAATGAATCCGGCGCGCCGCTTTGCGCGGCTTCTTTAACCGATTCATTTATGCGGGGAACGCGCGTCAGGCAAAGCAAATTTTTGCCTTCTGGGTGGACATCGGCACCGAAAAATGAGCGTGCCGAGCGGTTAATCAGCAAGATGCTCTGCGCGTGGTCCAGCATGACAAGGCCTTCGTTCATATTGTCAAGCAGATAGGAGATCCGCTTTCGCTCCGCGGTCAGTTCCGTAAGTGTTCCGGCAATCTTATGTGAAAGTTCATTGATTTGCTGGGTGATGGGCGCCAGTTCCCGATATTCCGGTTCGTGCAGATTGCCGCCGTACTCGCCGCTGTTAATAGTTTCCAGCGAAGCGGCTACTTCGCCAAAAGGTTTCGTTACGCCCTTCGCCATACGCCATGCGAGAAACGGTGTGAAAACAAGCGCGGGCAGCATTCCGAGCAGCAGCCCCGGCAGAAGGGACCAAACATGGTCGTAAAGGCTTTTTAGATTTGTTGCCAGGCGCACGATTGTGCCGTCCGGCAGCTTTTTTGCAGTGTAAAGCATATCTATGCCAATCGTGGAAGAGTGGCGAACTTCTTCGCCGTACCTGCCTTTCAGTGCTGCCTGTACTTCTGCGCGCGCAAGATGGTTTTCCATCACTGCCGGGTTTGCATCACTGTCACCCAGAACGGTGCCGTTTGGGGCAATAAAGGTCACGCGCAGCGAGTCCGGCGCAATTTTGGCCAGCTTTTTGGCAAGGGTAGCATAATCGGAAGTGTTTTCCGCTGCTGAAACCATGTTCAGCAGTTCCCGCATTTCCGTTTTCCGTGTGTCTAGGTACTGCTGCTGCATGGTATAGACCGAGATGATTCCGAAAATCACCAGCGCTGCAAGCGCCACAAGAAGGCTGCGCAGAATAAATGCTTTTTTCACTGCCGCTCCTCCGTTCAAAAAGGCCGGCATTTTTCTGCCGGCCGGAAATTTCAAGCGTTCAATTTATACCCTATGCCGCGCACGGTGGAAATCAATCCTCCGTCGGAAATGCCATCGCCAAGTTTTTGGCGCAGGCTGCGAATGTGCATATCGAGCGTGCGGGTTTCCCCTGCATAGCCGTAACCCCACACGCGGTCAAGAAGCTCATCGCGCGTCATGGCACGCCCGGGGTTTTCCATGAGGCAGCGCAGCAGGCTGAATTCTTTTAGAGTCAGCTCAATGGACTTTCCGTTTAGCGTAACTTCGTGCCGTGCGCTGTCGAGGTGAAGGCCGCGGCATTCGCAGACTGTATCTTTCACGGGAGTTCCTGCCGAGCGCCGAAGTGCCGCACGCACACGCGCCATCAGTTCCAGCACACCGAAGGGCTTTGTTATGTAGTCGTCGGCGCCGAGATCCAGCCCCGCGACTTTGTCGGTTTCGCTGCTTTTTGCCGTGAGTATCAGAACCGGGATGTGTGAAGTTGTCGTGTCGGTTTTCAGCTTTTTCAGAGCATCCAGACCATCCATCCGGGGGAGCATCAGGTCAAGCAAAATCACATCCGGCAGGCACCCAGCCAGCGCGTCAAACATTTCCACGGCGTCTTCAAACCCGGTCACCAGCAGCCCGCAGGATTCCAGCGCACAGCGGATGATTTCACGGATGTTTTCGTCGTCTTCCACAACATAGGCCTGTTTCTGCATAGATGCAGCCTCCTCTGAACAAATGATCGCCGCGCGGGGCTTGATTTAAAGAATTTTTGTGTCTTTGTGCTCGCCGGTAATGGAAAAGATGACCCAGCCGCAGATGTTAACGGCATGGTCGCCGATTCTCTCCAGATATTTTGCAATCATCAGAAAATCCACTGCCTGGTCGGCAGCTTCGGGCCGGTGGGTCAGCACACTGATTAGTTCTTGCTTAATGGTCTCAAACAGACCGTCTACTTCATCGTCACGCTGAATAATTTCACGCGAAGCCGCGGCGTCGCTCTTTACAAATGCATTGATGCTTCCTCTTACCATGGCAGAAGCGGTGCGTGCCATCAGCGGGATATGCTCCAGCGCCTTGATGAAAGGCTCGTCGCTGAAGCGCAGGCTGATGTCAGCAATATCGGCTGCCTGGTCGCCAATCCGTTCCATATCTGTCACCATTTTTAATGCGGTGGAAATGGCGCGCAGGTCTTTTGCAACCGGCTGCTGACGCAGCAGCAAGCTTAGGCAGCGGGCTTCAATCGTGCGGTCGAGGTCATCAATTTGCCGGTCATTTGCAATAATGCTCTTCGCAAGCTCTTTGTCACGCTTTTCCAGCGCAGTAATGGAATGGTCGATTGCTTCCTCGATCATTCCGCCCATGCGGATTAAGTCAAGGTGCAGGTTTTCCAGTTCTTTGTCAAATTCGCTTCTTGCGCTCATCAGGATTCCTCCTCACATTATACCGAATTTTGAAATTTTTTAAAGCGGCGGTTAACCGAACCGCCCAGTGATGTAATCTTCCGTCTTTTTATTTTGGGGCATGGAAAAAAGGCGGGATGTTTCGGCGTATTCTATAATTTCACCGTGCAGGAAAAAAGCGGTGCGGTCTGAAATACGCGTTGCCTGCTGCATATTGTGCGTCACAATCACGATGGTGTATTTTTCTTTCAGCATAGCAATCAGTTCTTCCACTTTCATGGTGGAAATTGGGTCGAGTGCGCTTGTCGGTTCATCCATCAGCAGAACTTCCGGCTCGACGGCAAGGGCGCGCGCAATGCAGAGGCGCTGCTGTTGACCGCCGGAAAGGCCAAGGGCGTTCTTGCGGAGCCTGTCTTTTATTTCATCCCACAGTGCTGCACCGCGCAGGCTCTTTTCCACAATCTCGTCCAGCTGCCTGCGGCTTTTTTGCCCGTGGATGCGCGGCCCATAGGCAATGTTGTCGTAAACCGACATGGGGAAGGGGTTTGGCTTCTGAAACACCATGCCAACCCTTTGGCGCAGCAAGGTAACATCCATTTCCCGTGTATAGATGTCTTCTCCGTCCAGCAGAACAGAGCCTTCAATTTTTACGTCCGGAATCAGGTCGTTCATACGGTTCAGTGTTTTTAGAAAAGTTGATTTTCCGCAACCGGAGGGGCCGATGAGTGCTGTTATCTCGTTTGGACCGATTTCGATGCTGATATTTTTGAGGGCGTGCAAATCCCCGTAATGCAGATTCAAACAGGAAGTTTTTATTTTTGTTTCCATCTCTTTTTCCTCCTTTCAGGTTCTTCCCCAGTTGTGCGGCGCTCCAGCTTTTCTCCAATTTTACGGGAAGCAAGGCTGAAGGCGAAAACCAGCAGAATCAGCACAGCGGCGGAAAGGTCGGAGAGCGCCGCAGCGTTTGCGTCAACGCCTTCCGTTTTCAGCGCCCAGATGTGTACGGCCAATGTGTCTGCCGGGCGGAACGGGTTCAGCGGGGAATCGGGACTGAGCGGGTTCCAGTTTCGAAAGCTCACGTCGGAGCTCATTCCGGATGTATAAAGCAGCGCCGCAGCTTCACCGAAACCCCGGCCAGCCGCCATAATCACTCCCGTAACAATGCGCGGCAGTGCCGCCGGGAGCAGAACTTTGCGGATGGTTTGCCAGTGTGTTGCGCCAAGAGCCAGGCTGCCTTCCCGGTAGCGTTCGGGAACGCCCTGAAGGGCGTCTTCCGTTACGGTAGTCAGCGACGGAATGTTGAGAATGGAAACGGCCAGAGCACCGGCTATCAGGTTCCAGTGAGAGCCGGTCATTACCAGAAAAACCAGGTAGCCGAACAGGCCGACTACAATGGAAGGCAGTGAAGCCAGCGTTTCGATGCAGGTGCGCAGAAAATGGGTCAGGCGGCCTTTCCCTGCGTATTCAGCCATAAAAATCCCGGCTGCAATGCCAATCGGCATAGAAATGATCAGTGACAGAAACACGAGGTAAATCGTGTTGAAAAACTGAATTCCAATTCCGCTGCGGGTAAAGCTCAGGTATTCCGGTTTAAAAGCCAGCGCGCCTTTATAAAGAATGTACAGGGTGAAAGCAGCGAGCAGCAGAAGAAAGAAGCCCGCAACGGCATACAGAATTCCAGTAGCGGCACGGTCTGCGGCTTTTATGCGTTTGTGCGTCGTTTTCACTTTTTCTCAGCCCCCATTTTCCCAATCAGGCGAATCAGCAGAATAAAGCAGAATGAAATTAGCAGCAGCAGGAGCGCCATGCTCCAAAGCGCATTGTTCCATTCGCTGCCCTCTGTGGTGTTGCCCATGCTGGCTGTAATTTCCGCCGTTAAGTTTGTTGTTGGGGAAAGCAGGTTCCCTGGAAACGCCTGCATTTTGCCGATTACCATGGCTACGGCAAGCGCTTCGCCGAAGGCGCGCGCAAGGCCAAGCACAACGCCGGTCAGGATTCCCGGAACTGCAGCCGGCAATATCACTTTGTAGATTAACTGCCAGCGTGTTGAACCAAGGCCGTACGAAGCTTCTTTGTACTCCTCCGGTACATTTCGGATTGCATCTGCCGCAACGCTTGTAATGGTTGGAAAAATCATAACGGCCAGTACAATCGAACCAGCCAAGACGCTGTAGCCGTAATCAAGGTGAAAAATTTTTGCAAGAAACGGAACAAGAACCGTAAGGCCTACCCATCCGTATACGACGGATGGGATTCCGACAAAGATTTCAACGGCTGGCTGTAAAAACTTCCGCCCGAGGCGGGGCGAAATTTCCGTCATAAAAAGTGCGGCTGCAATACTGAACGGAGTGGCGATTAACAGTGCCAGCAGGCTGATGATGATGGAACCGACAATAAAGATGGCGGCGCCGACTTTGCCGCCATTCCCTTGGGTGGCAGGGTCCCATGCGGAAGAAAACAGAAATTCACCAATGCTGTGGTGGTCGGTAGTAAAAGTTGCTGTCCCTTTCACAAACAGAAACGCTCCGATTGCGAGCGTCAGAACAATGATAAATACTCCGGCTGCGGTAACGGCCACGCGCCCGAGAGATTCTTTTCGAAATTTTTCTTTTCCCAACTGCAGCATCCCTTCCCTTTATAATTTTCTGCGCGAAGGCCCCGCATTTTTCAATGCGGGGCGGATTTCCGGTTTTAGTACCGGTTTGCATTTTTCCTATCAGTGTGGAAAGGTCAGGCAGCCGGTGCGTCACGCTTTACCGTCATTTTACTGTAGAGGCCGTAGCCTTTGTCGGTAATTGTTTTTTCAAATTCGCTGCTCTTGATATAGTCAAGGAAAGCTTTTGAGGCTCCGCTCGGCTCGCCGTTAGTGTACATATGCTCATAGCCCCAAACGCCATACTTTCCGCTGTAGATGTTGTCATAATCCGGTTTTGCACTGTCAATGGAAAGCACTTTTACACTGTCATCGGTGAGGTACGAAAAAGCAAGGTAGGCAACAGCGCCGGGTGTCTGTGCAACATTTTGCTTTAATGTGCCGGAGTTGTCTTCCGTCAGAGCATGGCCGACGGCTTCGCTTTTTCCGTCGAGCGCATATTTTTGAAAGAGGGAACGGGTGCCGGAAGATTTCGGGCGGTTGATAATGACAATTTTCTGGTCTTTTCCGCCGAGTTCTTTCCAGTTTGTGATTTTTCCGGTGAAGATGTCGGCCAGCTGCTGCTTTGTAACATTCGTAATGCCAACCTGTGGATTGGTAACGGCTGCAACGCCGACAACACAGACAATGTGGTCTTTCAGCGCGGAGGACTTATCTTTCGAAAGCTTTTCTGCGGCGAAAACGTCGGAGTTGCCAATATCTACGGTTTTGTCGGAAACGTTTTGCAGGCCTGTGCCGGAACCGCCGGCGTTTACGGTAATGGAAACACCGGAGTTTTTGTCGCGGAAACTGTCTGCCGCGGCCTGTACTAACGGCTGCAAAGCGGAGGAGCCGGAAATATGGATAGTACCCGTTACAGAAGAACTGTTTCCTGCTGCGGAATTGGAAGATCCGGACTGCCCCCCGCTGCACGCGCACATTGAACCCGCCATGAGGGAAACAGCCAAAACAGCCGCAATGATTTTCTTCATGATTACTGCACTCCTTTATTTCTTTAGGTTTTCATTTTTCTTGCTTTTTACACTCTTACTGTATCTTTTTTACAGATTGCCAGAAACCATGCGGCTGTATAGGAAATGTAAAAGTTCTGTAAAGTCGTAAAACTTTTTATATCATGGAGGCCCAAAGTATAGACAAACGTCGGCTTTTTCTAGCAAAAAAGCCTTTTTCCTGCTATAATATAGGAACGGAAAATTATTGTTTCAGTTGTAAATCGTTAATTTTATTATGGCTGCAGACATAGCATGAAACGTGGCACCGACAAACTGATTAAGAGGCAGGGGAAATCATCATGAAAAATGAGAATGAGAACGAGAACGAGAACAGACAGCAGCCCAATTCCAATGTATCAGTTGTTTATTTTGACCCAATGATGATACAGACTCTTAAAGATGCGGCAGAAAAGAAAAAGGCTGATTTTATCGAACTGAAGGAAGCTGCTGAAGGCGGTGATATTGAAGCGGAGCACCAGCTTGCGATAAGCTATTACAGCGGCACGGATGGCACGGCAAAAGATGACGGCAAAGCGTTTTACTGGTTTTCACAGGCCGCTGCGCATGGCGATGTGACAGCTCAGTACAACCTTGGGGTCTGCTTTGAAAACGGTATCGGTACCGAAACGGACAAGAAGCGTGCCGCGGAACTGTTTGCGGAAGCGGCACAGCAGGACTATCCGTCCGCCATGTGCGCACTTGGCCTCTGCTATGAAAACGGTGACGGTGTGGAAGAAGACGCCGCAAAGGCGGCAGAGCTTTACGGTCAGGCGGCGGAAGGCGGCAGTATCCGCGCACTGTGCAACCTTGGCTATCTTTATTACTGCGGGGCCGGCGTTCAGAAAGACGAAGAAAAGGCAGCCGAGATTTTTGCCAAAGCGGCGGAGCGGAAATATCCGCGTGCGCAATATCTCCTGGGGCGCTGCTATGAAAACGGCTCCGGTGTAGAGAAAAACTTTGTGGAAGCGGTCAAGTGCTATTCTCTTGCAGCCGCACAGAATTTTCCGCCGGCTGAGTGCGCGCTTGGCCTTTGCTACGAGTGCGGCGACGGTGTGGAAAAAGACCTTGCAAAGGCGAAGTTTCTGTATGAGCAGGCGGCGGATGCAGGCGAAGCCATTGCTCAGTGCAACCTGGGCAACCTGTATTACATTGGTATTGGCGTAGAAGAAGACAACGGCAAAGCGGTTGAGCTTTTTCGGAAATCTGCCGAGCAGGGCTTTCCCCGCGCACAGTTCCTTTTGGGCCAGTGCTATGCATTTGGGTACGGTGTGGAAAAGAACATGGAGGAAGCCATAAAATACTACAGCCTTTCCGCCGAGGGCAAATTTCCGCCTGCTGTGTGTGCGCTTGGTCTCTGCTATGAATGCGGCGACGGCGTGAAAAAAGACATTGGCATAGCGAAAAAGCTGTACGAAAAGTCAGCGGAGGCAGGGGACGCTGTTGCTCAGTGTAACTTAGGCTTTTTGTATTACCACGGCATTGGGGTAGAGGAAGACAATGAAAAGGCCGCAAAGCTTTTCAAAGCGTCTGCCGAGCAAAAATTTCCCCGTGCGCAGTTCTTTTACGGCCAGTGCTTGGAAAATGGCTTTGGCGTGGAGAAAAATGCTGAAAGCGCATTAAAGAATTACAGACTTTCCGCGGAACAGAAATTCATGCCCGCCGTGTGTGAACTTGGCCTTTGCTACGAGTGCGGCGAAGGTGTGGAAAAAGACCTTGGCAAAGCAGTGGCGCTTTATCGGGAGGCCGCTGAAGCAGGCGACGCCAGAGCGCAGTGCAACCTTGGCTATTTCTATTACATGGGGATTGGCGTGGAGGAAAACAACGAAAAGGCTGTGGAACTTTTCAAGGCTTCTGCCGGGCAGGGATTTCCCCGTGCGCAGTGCCTTTTGGGGCAGTGCTATGAAAATGGCTATGGCATAGAGCAAAGTGTTGAAAACGCCGTAAAATATTATAAACTTTCTGCCGAGCAGGGCTATCCTTCCGCACAGTGCGCACTCGGCCTTTGCTATGAGTGCGGCGAGGGTGTGGAAAAAGACCTTGCAAAAGCGGCGGAATTTTATCGAGTGGCTGCTGAAGAAGGCGATGCCAGGGCTCAGTGCAACCTGGGCTATTTCTATTACACAGGCATAAGCGTCACAGAAAACAATGAAAAGGCTGCAGAGCTTTTCAAAGCGGCTGCCGCGCAAAAATTTTCCCGTGCGCAGTATCTTCTTGGGCAGTGCTATGAAAACGGCTATGGCGTAGAGAAAAGCATCGAAAACACAGTGAAGTACTATGCGCTTTCCGCTGAGCAGGGTTATCCTTCCGCACAGTGTGCACTCGGCCTTTGCTATGAGTGCGGCGAGGGTGTGGAAAAAGACCTTGCAAAAGCAGCGCAGCTTTACAAAAGGGCTGCAGATCACGGCGACGCAAGGGCACAGTGCAACCTTGGCTACCTTTACTACATGGGCATAGGCACCGCAGAAAATAATGACAAAGCAGCGGAACTTTTCAAAGCTGCTGCTGGTCAAAAGTTTCCCCGTGCACAGTATCTTCTTGGGCAGTGCTATGAAGGCGGCTATGGCGTAGAAAAAGGCCTGGAAAACGCCGTGAAGTATTATGGCCTTGCCGCCGAGCAAGGCTATCCTTCCGCGCTGTGCTCGCTGGGCCTGTGCTACGAGTTTGGCAAGGGCGTGGAAAAAGATCTTGGCAAAGCAGCGGAACTTTACCGCAAGGCTGCAGACGCAGGCAATGCCAGGGCACAGTGTAACCTGGGCTTTTTTTACTACACGGGCACCGGCGTCAAAGAAAGCAATGAAAAGGCCGTGGAACTTTTTAAGGCTTCTGCTGAGCAAAAATTCTCCCGTGCACAGTATCTTCTTGGGTTGTGTTATAAAAATGGTTACGGTGTAAAGGCAGACCTTGCGAGTGCCATAAAATACTATTCCCTTTCCGCAGCACAGAATTACTCAGAAGCCCTGTATGCACTTGGCGTTTGCTATACAGACGGAACCGGCGTGGAAAAAGATGACCGCAAAGCTTTTGAGCTTTTCCAGCGTGCAGTTGATGAAGGAAGCACCCAGGCACAGTACAGCCTTGCCGAATGTTATTACAATGGAACCGGGGTTCAGCAGGATTACGGTAAAGCAGTCACCTATTATAAGATGGCGGCGAAAGACGGCAATCCCGATGCCAGAAAAAAGCTGGGTGAATGCTATCTGCATGGCCGCGGGGTAGAAAAAGATTTGGGAACGGCTTTTCAGTATTTCCTCAAAAAATAAGCAGAATCCACTGAAAAAGGACCCGCATAAGCGGGTCCTTTCAAGTATCTGAAGAGAATCGGTAAGAGAAAAATCCATCATTCCATAATTATAGTACAAAAACAGGCATTACGAAATGCTGATGTTTACCCCGTTGACCTCCACACCTTCGTCTGCGCGGATGAGAATATACTTTGTGCCGTTGATGATACGCGTTTCAATCAGGTCGCTGCGTTTTGGATTTACACGGATTGTGACGTCGGGGGTGCAGACCTGAAATTGCTTGGTGTCCACAATATTCTGCGCGGGAAGCTGTGCGTCAGCGCCGAACTCGGAATCATATTTTTGCCCAAATTCACTTACACGGGCATCTGAAACGCCGCAGGACTGCAGCACCTGTTTTACGGAATCCTTTGAAACGGCGGGCGGTTCTTCTTCTTTGTTTGCTTTATGTTCCTCAACCATTCCTGCCAGCTGCTCATGCACTGTCTGCACAATGTCAAGGCTGCAGTCCTCTGCTACGGTTTCGCTCAGCATGGTTTGAAAAGTTTCTTTCTGCTGTGCGGCAGGCATAGGAATTTTGCATTTAAAAATGGCGTCTGCAAACTCTTCATGGTTTTCTGCCGTACTGCGGGAATAGTAAAGAGCGCTGTAGATGTTGGCACTGCGGTCGTCAAATGCCGGGAACAGGAACCCAAGTTCCGGCGCGGAAACTACCCAGTTGGCAGTAATATTGTGAAAGCTGTTTTCCGACGCATAATAGCCAAGCGCTGGTTTCGTCGGCTTTACGGGGCAGATACTGCACAGGAAATACGAAAATACATCCGCGGAGAGATCCTGCTTTTCTCCGTCTTTTGCATAAAAGGGAACGTCGTATTTGTCGCCCGCCAAAAGAATCAGGTAGTTTCCATCCATAGTAAGCGTTTGGGCTATGCGGCTGAAGAACTCCTGCACAGCGCTTTCATCCTCCACGGAAGAATCCCGCAGGGCCATCAGCAGCTTATGTTCATCACCGTTCAGCACTTGCTGCGTTTCAAAGTCAATGCCAATCAGGTTTTTCCCCAGAGTGCCGGAGAGCGTCTTTTTCAAAACCGTCAGCAGTTCTTCAGATTCTTCCTGCGGCATCAGGGCAAGCGACTGGGTGAATTCCGACACAATTTCTTTTTTGTCGTTTACAAAGCAGCAGTGCACCTGCATGATATTGTTTTTATCCGGGCGGTATCGGCGGCGTATTTCCGCAACTTCTTTTTCGTTCATAATATCCTCGCTCTATTTCTATAAATTTGTAAGTCTATTATATTATGAAAAAGGCAATTTGTCATTTCCTTTCTGCAGAACCGCAGGGAAGAAAAAATAGTATCTTTTGCCGAAAGACAGCAAAAAGCCCGGAATCTGTTTCATTCCGGGCTGAAATTATTTTTTGCTTCAGCCGCCAAGGTAGGCAGCTTTTATGTCTTTGTCATCCAGCATTGCGGAAGCGTCGCCTTCCTTAATAATACGGCCGGTTTCAATCACATAGGCGCGGTTTGCAATGGAGAGTGCCATGCTGGCATTTTGTTCCACCAGCAGAATGGTGGTACCGGATTTATTGATATTTTGAATGATGGCGAAAATGTCCTGCACAATAATTGGCGCGAGGCCCATCGATGGTTCGTCAAGAAGCAGAATCTTTGGGCGTGCCATCAGTGCGCGGCCCATGGCAAGCATCTGCTGTTCGCCGCCGCTCAAAGTCCCGGCACGCTGCTTCATGCGCTCTTTCAGGCGCGGAAAACGCTCAAAAATCGTTTCGTAGTCTTTGGCAAAGTTGGCTTTGTCTTTGCGGCAGTATGCGCCAAGTTGCAGGTTTTCCTGCACCGTCATGGTTGCAAAAATGCGGCGGCCTTCCGGCACATGCGAAATACCGAGGTTTGGAATTTTATGCGGCTTGACCTTTGTAAGCTCTTTGCCTTCAAACTGAATGCTGCTGCCCGGCGCGACGGGAACAAGGCCGGAGATGGCGCGCAGGGTAGAGGTCTTTCCAGCGCCGTTTGCACCGACGAGCGTTACAATTTCGCCTTCATTTACTTCAATATTCACATCGGTAAGAGCATGAATGCCGCCGTAAAAAACATTTAAGTTTGTTATTTTAAGCATGGGCCGCCTCCTTGCCGAGATAAGCCTCAATAACTTTTGGATTGTTTTGAATCTTCTGCGGCGTGCCCTGTGCAATGACTTTTCCGTAATCCAGCACAATGATTTTTTCGCATACGCCCATTACAAGGCGCATATCATGCTCAATCAGCAGAATGGCAATCTGAAATTTTTCGCGAATCCATCGAATCAGCTCCGTAAGCTCTTGTGTTTCCTGCGGGTTCATGCCTGCAGCAGGTTCATCAAGAAGCAGAAGTTTTGGGTTTGTGGCAAGTGCGCGGGCTATTTCAAGCCTGCGCTGTTCGCCGTACGGGAGGTTTGCAGCTTTTTCATTTTTTTTGCCTTCCAGGTTAAAAACCTTCAGCAGCTCCATTGACTTTTTTTCGGTTTCTTCTTCTTCACGGAAAAAAGAAGGAAGGCGGAAAATAGAGGAAGCAAGGCTGTAATCCGTTTGGCTGACGAAAGAAATTTTTACGTTGTCAAGTACCGAAAGGTTTTTCATCAGGCGGATATTCTGAAAGGTACGGGCAATCCGCTTTTTTGAAATATTGTATGGCTTCAGGCCGGCAATCGATTCCCCTCCGAAGGTCATAGTGCCGGAAGTTGGCGTGTACACGCCGGTCAGCATATTGAAAACGGTAGTTTTGCCGGCTCCGTTCGGGCCAATCAAGCCGTAAATCTCGTTTTCATTCATAGACATTGAAAAACCGTCAACGGCCGTAAGCCCGCCAAACTGAATCGAGATGTTTTGAATATCAAGCAGCGGCATGAGTATCGCCCTCCTTGCTGCCGGATTTGCGGATAAATTCCACAAGGCGTGAAACCCGAATGTTCTTGACGCGCAGGATCATAAT
>JAEZFF010000053.1 GCA_023417635.1 Bacillota bacterium
GCCTTTTCGATGATATGAACAATCTTGCGGAGTCCGTCAAGACACGTACAGAAGCCATGAAAATGGAAGCTTTGCAGACCGGAAAGGTGACCGTCAATGAAAACAATGTGAATCTCAGCATGGACTACGGTGTGCCAAAAAGCAATGTGGTGACTGGTGACTGGTCGAAAGCGGACGCGGATATTCTTGGCGCAATTCAGACATGGATTGACCTTGGCGCGGAAAACGGTCAGACACTGACCAAAGGTGTGACTTCCACCAAAATCATGCGTGCCATTCAGAAGAACACTGCCGTGCAGACGGCAATCCGTGGTGCGACGGGAGCGGGCACATTCACTTCGGTACAGCAGGTCAATACATTGCTGTCCGATATGTTTGGCGGTCTGACACTGGCGGTGGACGATGAACGCTACTCGGAGCGGCCGGATAAAGCCGGTAAACGTAAGAGCCACCGCTTTTTTGCGGAAAATGCGCTTTCCCTCTTTGCACCGCAGAATGATGGTACCGCAGGAAATGGTTTGTGGGGCGTGACACCGGAAGAGGAAGCAGCTGGCCCGTACACAGAAAAATCTGCGTACCAGTTTATTACCATGGCGCGCTGGCAGACTGCTGACCCGGTCGCAACCTGGACGAAAGCATCCGGTATGTTTATCCCGGTATTGCCGAATCCGAACGGCCTTGTCTGCGCAACCATTACTATTTGACAGGAGGTTTTGAATTATGGCTTATACACCTACGAATTGGAAAAATGGCGATGTGATTACTGCCGACCGGCTGAATAAGCTGGAACAAGGAGTTAGCAATGAACAGGTTGGACCACAGGGGGAGACCGGAGCATCCGGTGTAAACGGGAAAGATGGAAAAGATGCAGTAATTACTCCGGGCACAGCCGTGGCAGATGTAGCAGAAGGAGCAGATGCAGCGGCACTTCGCACAAGCCTAAACAGCTTGCTGGCAAGCCTGCGCACTGCCGGACTGCTGGTAAAGGAATGACTGCGGCAGACTGGGAGACTGCCGGTGTCCCGCTGCCGGATGAGCAGTCCGAAACTATTCTTTTAGCAAATGCGGCGCTGGAGTGGATTGGCGAACATACCACTCTGGACGTATCGAAAGATTTACCGCCCGGTGCAAAGGTGTTTGTGATGAAGTACATTGCACTGATGCAGCAGATAGATGGAATCACCAGTGAGAGCCTTGCCGGGATGTCACAGTCCTTTGATACCACGGAAAAAGACTTACAGCTTCTGCAGCTTGCCCGCGAACTCATGAGTACATACATGAAATCCGATGTTCGGTTTGTTTCTGCGAAAGGCAGGTGGCAGTGATGCCAGTGTCATGGAAAACGGTAAAGAATGATTTTCCAAAGATGCAGGCGACAGTGCAGGAATTGCATGGCCGTTCGGTTGAAGTCGGCTGTACCGGTGAAAACGCTTGGCTTGCTGGAATCCATGAGTATGGTTGCCACATCCAAGTAACACCAAAAATGCGTGCTTGGTTTGCGAGAAATGGCTATCCCTTAAAAAAAACGACGACTGAAATCGTGATACCGGAGCGCTCGTTTTTGCGGGCAGGTTTCGACGAACACGCAGAAACTGTCCTTAAGGAATACGATGAACTTACCGGCGATGTGCTAAACGGTAAAATACCTGCTTCGGTACTTTTAGAAGGACTCGGACAAGAACTTGCGGCTAAGATAAAAACTTATGCGCGGAACCTTTCTGAACCTCCGAACAGCGCTATGACAGTGCAGCGCAAGGGCGGCAGTAATCCGCTTGTTAAGACCGGCGGCATGATTGAGTCCATCAACTATGAGGTGAAATGATGGCGAGCCTGTATGATTTTACACGGCTTATAAAAAGGTATTCGAGTGCTTTTTCATTTGTCCCTGCAGCTGCTCCAACCGGAAAATACTCTGGCGGCGAACTTTTGCCAGAGCCAAAGCCTGAACCCATAGCCATGTCTGGAGCAATCGTTCCTCTTCCTGAGCAGAAAATTTATCAGTCCGGCGGAAGTTACACCACACAGGACAGGCAGTTATACCTATGCCAACCACTGCCGGATGCGCTGGAAGGTGCCGCGGTGGAGTATCAAGGGCACAGCTACAATGTGGAACAGGACACCGATTGGAGTGCCTACGCGGATGTGTATGTTTATCTTTTAAAGCGGGTGAGCAAGTTTGAAAACTCTAAGGGAGGTTGAAACGGCGGTGGCGGACGGGCTGCAGGCATATCTCAAATGCCCGGTCATCCGCTCCAACCAAACAGCTCCAGTTCCGCCATACCCTTATGTGTCGTTTACGATAACAAGCATTGCGCAAGCCGCAGGAGGCTCATGGGCTATGGCCGAGGACGGCAGGCAGTATAAGGATTTGCCGCAAACATGGAGCATTACGGTTCAAAGTGACGACCCAGTTGCCGTGCAGCAGCTTGCTTTCGACGCGGCGGAGTGGTTTGATACTGAAGTCGGCCGGAACTACCTTACTGACAATGAAATATCCGTGCAGAGCATTGGAAACATCACAAACCGGGACAATTTGCTCTCTATTGAGTACGAATTTCGGGAGGGCTTTGATGTTTCGCTCCTGTTGCGCCATTACACAAAGGAAAGTGTATTTAACATTTCTGGAATCATTGAAACTATTTAGGAGGTGGCCATATTTATGGCAGATTCAAAAGTCGGTACGGCTCAGGCTGGTGCCGCAGTCGTTGGGGGAGGCGCAAGCAACGCGATTCCCAGTGACATTAAAGTATCTCTTACCCTTTCGAAATCCGTCGGAAAATCCGGCTTCGGGATTCCGCTGATTCTGGCCGGAGGCCAGACAAAAACAGTTCCGTATACCGAGTGTGTGGATATTGATGAAGTCCGCGCTATTTGCGGGGCTGACAGCCCAGTAACTGCGGCGGCTGCACTCATGTTTAAGCAAAGTAATGAACGTTTTAAGATTGCCGTATGTGCAGCCACAGACAAAGCAGCAGTAGCAGTGCCAAAATTGCTTTCCAATGGCTGGCGCCAGCTTGTTGTTCCAACCGAAGGGACCGAATCCGACAGTACAATTACAGAGATTTCTGATGTAATTGAAGCAAGTGACCGCGAGTACTTCGCTACGGTTCATGATCTTGCTGCAGCGCCGAGCAAAACAATCCCTGGCATGGTAGATGGAAAAGAAGCCCAGGTGCCTCGAGACCGTACAATCGGGTTCAGCTATCCTACAGCCGGGGTTTATGCGGCGGCCGCACTTGTAGGTGCAATCGCACAGAAGACCCCAGGTACATACACCTGCAAAAATCTCATCCTTAAAGGAATTGATCCACTCCTTCTCGACGATGAAACCGTAAAGTCGATTCATGACACTGGCTGCATTACCTTTGTCACCAAGGCGGGAGATAATGTAACAACCGAAGGTAAAACCATCGGCGGCGAATACATTGACATCGTAGACGGCAAGGATTACATTATCTGGCGCATTCAGAATGACAGCCAGAAGATTCTTAACTCTTCCAGCAAAGTCCCGTTTAACGACAACGGCATTGCTCAGTTGGAAGCCGCCTGCGTCGGCGTTATGAAGGATTGCTATGGTGACGGCAATCTTATCATTGAAACAAATGACGACGGGAAGCCGGCTTATTCCGTCCATTATGGCAGCCGTGCTGAAACAAACGCTGCTGACCGTGCAAACCGGCATTATGCTCTTGGTCATTTCAGTTTCCGACTGCTTGGTGCTATCCATACAGCCGAGATTAACGGCAGCATCGTGATTTAAAGGGGGAATGAACAGTGTACACAATCTATAACGCAAAAGACGTGACTACGACTGTCGGCGGTATCTTGATTACCGGTTATTCCGGTGATGATATGGTGTCTGGTTCCCAGAATGAGGACAGTGTTCAGCCTGTAGTCGGTGCGCAGGGTGATGTCGTTGCGAATGTGAGCAATAATCATCTTGGCAAGATTACTCTTTCTGTAGGTGTCGGCTGCCCACAGTATGCGTACCTTCTTGACCTTGCTCAGTCACATAAGGTAGTTCCGGTATGGTGCGTAAACAAGTCAGTTGGGGAGCGCTTCGGAGGTCAGCAGGCTATGATTACGAAGTACCCGGACACGAAGAACGGCGTAAAGGCCGACACAAGGGTATTCGATTTCACCGTGTTTGATTATGCGCTGGAATCCACGTGAGAATAAAAATGATTACGGCGGCTGCCAATCACGGCCGCCTTTTTTAAGGAGAGATTTATATGGTAAAGCCTTTTCAGGTAAAGAAGACAATCGGCGGCAAAGAATATACAGCCCAGTTCAACGGTATTGGTGCTGCCCTTGATGGGCAGGATTTTTGGAACGCTGAGGATGGAGCTCATAGGAACCGCAGAATGGCAGATTACATCCTCAAAAACGTGATTGTAGAACCGGCCGGCCTGACTCCTGACAGCTTTAATACTTACGGCGATATGAATGATGTCGTTTCCTGGGGCCTCGGAGTAATGAACGGCTACTTTCGGACAGAAGCCATTGCCGACACTGGTGCTAAAAAACAGAGCTGAGGCGCACTGGCAGATTTGGCGCCTCATATTTGACGGCGGAATGGATTACAACACTGTATTTTACCAAATGACACCGTCTCAAATTGATGAAGCTAATGCTGCTCTTGATTATTTGATTGAACTTCGGAACAAAAGGGAGTGAAAATTACGGGAGATAAAAATGTCATCCGCGAGGATGTTGTAAAAGTCAGCTACGATATAGACGGCACGGGTATAAAATCCATTTCGGAGCAGGTGAAGTCTCTCGGTTCCGGTGCAGAGGAATCCCTGGGTAAAGCAAATAAATCAGTAAAATCACTCGGAAATTCCTCAAAAACAGCTTCCAGCGGAGTTCGCTCCCTTGGCGGAAATGTAAAATCTCTTTCTGAATCCTTACAAAATGCTGGGAAACACGTTGAGAAACTTGGAAAAGGACTTTCTAGCCTTGGCGGCAAAATGACCGTCGGGCTTACCACCCCAATCCTTGGTGCGGGTACAGCTTCCGTAAAGTTCGCCACCGACGCGTCGACGAGTTTCGCAAAAGTTCAAACCATTGCAGATTCGACCAAGATGTCCTATTCGCAGCTCACAAATGGAGTTACGAAAGCATCCACTCAGACCGGTGTCGCCATTACAGACCTTAACGAAGCCTTGTATCAATCCATATCGGCCGGTGTAGATACTGGAAAATCAATCGGTTTTACAACAAACATGGTGAAACTGGCAAAAGGCGGTTTTACTACGACAGAAAGCGCTGTTGATGTTGTTACATCTGCATTGAACGCTTACGGTATGAGTGCCGACCAGGCTACAGCAGTATCGGACAAGTTGATTACCACCCAGAATATCGGTAAAACGACAGTTGACTTGCTTTCCAGCAGTCTCGGCATGGTTATTCCTACAGCGAAAGCATTCGGAGTAAATCTCGACACGGTATGCGCTGGTATGGCTGACCTTACCAAAAACGGTATTCAGACGGCAGAAGCGACCACTTACATGAACGCTATGTTCAATGAACTTGGCAAGTCCGGCACTGTGGCGGACAAGGCTCTGCGCAAAGTTACAGGCGAAGGCTTCACACAACTGCTGGGCAAGGGCAAAAGTGTTACCGACGTGCTGGCAATTCTGCAAAACAGCGCGAAGAAAAGTGGAAAATCACTCGCTGATATGTTTGGAACAGCTGAAGGCGGCAAGGCAGCACTTACCATCATGAAAGACGGTGGTACCGAATTTAATGGTATCGTAAAGTCCATGGCGAGCAGTGCCGGTGCCACAGAAGCGGCTTTTAAAAAGATGGATGCAACTCCAGCCGCAAAATTTCAAAAAGAATTAAACAAGCTGAAGAACACGGCCATTGATACCGGTACAAAACTGCTCCCGATTGTTACAAAAGGCCTTGGGGAAGCAGATAAACTTCTCGATAAGCTGAACCAGCTTTCTACCGACCAAAAAGAATTTCTGATTAAAGCGGCGGCCGGAGTCGCGATTGCAGGCCCTGCTGTAAAAGGAATCGGCAGCGTAACCGGTGTAATCAGTAAGCTCCTTAAGGTATTAGGAAAAAAGAGCGCCACGATCGCTGCATCTCAAGTTGCTAAAACTTTAGAAAAAGATGTTCCGGAAGGCGCTGCAGCCACAGCAAAAGGCTTCGGTATCGCGTCTAAAGCCGGAGGGATGCTTTCTACTGCTTTTGCGGCAATTCCACTGCCAGCCAAAATTGCGCTTGGTGTTGGTGCAGCCGCAGCGATAGGCATTGGCGTTGCAGTGAAAAAGGCGCATGACGATGCAGTGCAGGCAGACTTGGCAAAGCGTTTCGGAGATATTACGCTGTCGGCCGAAGAGTGCGAAGATGCTGCTAAGAAGCTGACAAATACGCCGTGGACTATCAAGCTCAATGGGGTATCTGAAGCAAAAACACAGCTTGACGGGTTAAAGCAGAGCGTAGATTCGGCGGCCACCGCGATGCAAAAAATCGAATGGAAGGCAAACACCGGAATTTCGCTTTCCGACGAAGATAAGAGTGGACTTAAGAGTTCAGCGGAAAGTCTGTCTCAGAACGCTCTCGGCTATCTTGATCAGAAGCGCTATACAGCGGACCTCGCCGTCGATGCAGTGATGCAGCCGGGTTCCTATTCCAGCGAGAAGCTGTCAAAAAGTACAAGTGCCTATTATGGAAAAGCGCGTTCACAGGTCGAACAGCTGAATAAAGATATGGACGCCACGATTGCAAACGCATTGAAAGATGGCAAACTGAGTTCGGATGAGTCTGCTGAAATCGAAGCAATTCAAACAAGCATTCAGGGGATGATTAATGCATCCTCCGAAAAAGAATACACAGCAAAGCTTAAAAATTTCCAGGTGAAGGCAACTACCGGAGGCCTGACAGCTGCAAGTTTTAAAGAACTTACAAACCAGATAGGGAAACAGACACAAACTTCTCTTGATAAAGCAAAGCAGTCCTATGACCTTGTAGTTTCCAACCTTAATATGCAGCTTGTTGATGGCGCCATCTCAAAACACGATTATGACAGTCTTATGAAAGACGCCCAAGACAGCATGAATCAGCGTAAAACGACGTTGGAACTCAAAAATTACGGCATTACCATGGGTCCACTCGACAAAAAGTATAAATCAGAAATGACCAAGATTTCCAAAAGCGCTTCCGGAGTATTTACTTCAAAAGCTTTTGAAGACTTCGGCATTGGGAAACTCAATCTGAAAGGCTTCGACACTGCTGTATCCAACCAGCTGAAGGATGGTTTCAATTCTATTGATTCCGCTACAAGAGACGGCCTGAAACAGTGCCTCGATGCGGCAAAGCCTGAAACCAAGCAGCTGGTTGAACTGGAAAACAGTTATTCGGCTGCCGGCAAGGTACCCCCAAAGGCATTGATGGACAGTCTACAAGGCACTTTTAAAAAGGAAGTGGCGTCTGGAGATCTTACTCATAAGTGGGATCTCCTTGCCGGACAAGTAAATCAGTCGTCGGCGCTGAAAACTAAGCTGGGCGATATGGCAAAACTCGGGACGGAAATTCCGAAAGAGCTTGCCGACGCTCTGAAATCCGAATACGGCCTTGTCTACTCAGCCGGGAGAGGCCTTGTGCAGCAAGCACAGCCAGAGCCATCCCTTGTTGAAAGCGTTAAAAAATCGCTGCATACTGCCGGCATCGATATATCCGATGCAATGGCGCAGTCACTGTCTGATAAAGGTGTAGACGTTACAACTCAGGTAAAGGTCCTTGGCAATAAATTGAAAACAGGTGGAAGACTGAAAGCGGCGGAACTGAAGACGCTGTACACAGATCTTGGACTGACAACATCCACGGCGTTCGTTAATGGCTTATCGAAAAAATCTACCGCTATTCAATCGTCTGCAACTACGATGGTTACAAAATTTCTCTCCGCGACTGATGCACAGCGGCCGGCGCTGGTTGCTGATATGGCGAAGCTCGGCGGCTCCGGCGCAGAGTCCCTGCTTGCAAGCTATGACATGAAGCTTACCGGTGACGGCAGACTTGTATATGCCGCTGGCGAAAAAGCCGGGCAAATGGTATCAACCATGGATGCGACTACTGCTTCAGCTATTCTTCAATCACCGCAGATGGGCAAAATACTCAATGATATTTCTGTGGCAAAAGAAGCGGTCAATGAAATGAACGGCGTCACCGGAAATTTCACGCTCAAAGCGCCCAACATGAGCAAAATAACCGGCGTGGTTGGAACTGTGGAACGGGCATGGAACGAAATGCAAGCCTACTGCAATGCCAACCCACTTCATCAAACGGAAATTGTTAGCTATTATACATCTCACGCTAAGATAACAAGAGATTCTTCCGGAAAGCGTATGCGTACACCGGCAATGTTCAATGCGGTCGGCGGAATTGTCGGCCACAAAGCGCTGTCTTGGGTTGCCGAAGAAGGCTGGCCGGAATCGATTATTTCTTTCAACCCGGCCCATCGGGCACGCAGTATTAATTTGTGGGAAACTACAGGGCGTGCCCTCGGCATAGTCCCACAGAAACACGCCGCCGGAGGGATTGTAGAGCCAAGCGGAACAGATTTACTGTCTTATACACCGAAAGAAAGCGGTGTCGCGCGGGCTTATAACGACAACAGCACCTATGCTCCGCAGTTCACTGCCTCTTTTGGCAGCAATACCGCTTCGGACCGCGAATTGGAGCGCAAAGTGAAAGTATGGGTTGCTGAGTCGATACAGGATGCCTTAAACAGTCGTGACCGGCGGGAACCGGCAATGCTTGAAGTATGATTGAGGGTGATATGAATGGCAACTATCGGGGGCCTTGAGGTTTTTATCGACTCGGACGGTGAACAGGCAGAACGGACGTCGACTGTAACGAGCCACCCGGTGGAATCCGGGGCCAACATAACCGATAATGTTCGCCGTAATGGAACAGTCCTGAATCTTACCGGCGAAATTGTCGGCCCAGATGCACTGCGGAAATTGCAAAAAATTGCAGCTTGGAAGGACAGCGGCACTATAATACCCTATTCCGGCGTGTACAGTTACAGCCGGATGCAGATAACCCACTTCAACACAGTTCACAGCAGCAAAATTTCCGGCGGGTATAAATTTGACGCCTGCCTGCAGGAAGTCCGGATAGCAAAGAGCGCTTGCACTGTTACTGCCGCATCCGCACGGAAAAGCGCAGGAACCCAACGCAAGACATCAACCAGCACCAGCACAAAAGTTTATTACAGGGTAAAAGCCGGCGACACACTCTGGGCTCTTCTTCAGAAGTCAGGGGCGCCTTATAAAAGTTATGGATTTTCCCCGAACGATGTTATGCGACTGAACCCGAGTGCTTTTAGCCGCCGAATGAACCCGCGCACAATGCAGATTGGCGCAAATCTCTGGATAGGGAACAGGAAGTGACGGAATGCGAGACCGGGTTCTAATCGATAAAAGCATGATTCCATATCAATTTGACATCATACTTGCTGGGCAGCCTTTCTCACTGGCTGTAGACTACAACAAACCAGCAGATCTCTTTACGGTAAGTCTGTATGACAGCGAGGGTACACTGCTTTGTGCCGGAGAGCCGCTTATCTATGGCCAGCCACTTTTCGGGGATGTTTACCGCACCGGCAGGTTCCCGACGTTGGACTTGGTGCCATGGGACGAATCAGGCCATGAAAATGCTGTAACATGGGATAACTTTGGTAAAACCGTGTTCTTGACGATTGACGATGAAGGGGGATTCGATGGATAGCCAGATTGTAACTGGAGGACGAAAAATTTTTGAAAACCAGCAGTCTAAGATTGTAAAATCAATGGCCCTTCTCGGAAAATCAGCAGCAGAAACCCCGGTGGCGATGCCTCCGGGGCTTTTTCATGCCAGCGCATGGATTATGTGTGGAGCGGCCAAAGTCGAATATCCGAATTTAGACATTGAATTTGAGGTACCGTTTGATGACAACACCACAGCAAATGAAGCCACATTTACCATGTACAATCTCAGCACTACTACCCGCAATCAGTTTACAGTAGGCCGAAGCATATCCTTGACGGCCGGTTATGGTACTGACCGCGGCATCATTTTTGCCGGTATAGTGTCAAGTGCCAGAACTAAGCACGATGGAGTGGACGTGAAGACGACGGTTACGGCTTTGGACAATCCTAAATTAAAAGAACATGATGTCCGAAACATTTCTTTTGCAAAAGGCAGTAAAGCTTCTTATGTTTTGAAGTCGCTGCTGCAGAAAACGGGGCTTCCGATTGCTGCGTTCAGAGTTCGCAGAGATCATACCTATAAAGAGTCGGTTACTGTTGACGGTGGCCTCATGTCAAGCATTGACCAGTATGCAAAGATATGCGGGGTTTCTACCTATATTCAGCGCGGGTGCATTTATGCGATTGATGTGCGGACAGCAAACACCGGTTTGCGTTTTAATATGGATGTGGAACACGGACTCATTGGAAGTCCTGAATACTTTGAGAGTGAAATCAACGAATCAGCAGATGACCAAACCATAAAAGAAACACGCAAAGGCTGGAAAATCACAAGCTTGCTTGAACATCGGTGCATGACCGGCGCTCAGGTGAACCTCAAAAGCAAGGACGTTACCGGCACGTTTCATGTACTGGAGGGAAAGCACAGCTTTAACGGTACAGACTTTATTACAGAAATGACGGTGGTTTGAGATGCAAAAAATGAGCGTTGGAGACCTTCAGCTTGAGCAGATACTTCTACGGCTCCACACGGCTTTTCTAGGCCGAGTGGTGGCGTTTAATGAATCAGCAGGAATAGCGTCTGTGCAGCCGCTTACTCTCACAAAGCCTGTAGGAAGTGCAGCCATAAAGCAACCACTGCTGAAAGATATTCCGGTGTTGGCGAATGCCCGATATAAGCTGCGGTACATGAATCCGCCGTACTGTCAGGCACGGTGCAGCGAGGGCACCATCAGCGGAAATCTAACATCTGAAAAGCATATTACAATGGAGCCGCTCACACCAGGCAGCATTGTGCTGTGTGTTTCGTGTGAACGCGACATTTCAGCTGCGCGGCGTGGCCGTTCTGAAGTACCGGCACTCGGTCACCATCAGCAAAAAGATTCTGTCGTTGTGGGGGTGCTTGTATGATTGGCTTTGCTCTTGGTTCCGACGGAGATGTCAAAATTAAGGACGGACAAATTCAGATGGTGGATGGGAACGCACTGCTCCGCCAGACCTGCCAGACCGTTCTTGGCACAAACAAGGGCGAATGGGAGTTAAATCCAAACGAAGGAATTGATTTTCATACGCTTCTTGGCAAACAGGTCAATTACGCTGCCATTCAGCAGGAACTGCTCGATGGCTTAAAAGAAATCGATGATACTTTCGTATTGGATTCTTTCCAGCACAGCATTTCGCCTGACCGGAAACTTCACATCTCGTTTCAGGCAACCTGCAGCAGAGGAACCATAACCGGAGAAAATAATTATTAAGGAGATGATGCCTATGGCGGCATTGACGGATAAAGGATTTCACCGGCCGCTGCTTTCGGAACTTATTGAACAGCAGGAATCCAGAGCAAAAGTCCTTTTTGGCGACAACATCGACACTGACGAAAAAACACCGCTCGGAAAATTTATCCGATTGGGTGCGCAAGATCTTGAAGATGCCTATTGCAACCTCGAAGGCGTGTATGACAGCATTTTCCCCAACACTGCACGCGGTTCCAGCCTTGACCGTGTCGCAGCTACAGCTGGCATCTTTCGCAACCCGGCGACGGATGCAGAGCATGAGGTGGAGTTTACAGGCAACCCGGGCTACATAATTCCGGCGGGTTTTGCTGTGTCTGGCAATTCAATAGAATTTCACACGGAGCAGGCGACGAACCTTTCGCCTGAAGGTAAAGGAACGAACAATGTTTTTGCGAATGAAGCTGGTACGAGTGGAAATGTGCCTGTTGGAGCGATCACCGAAATAGTAAATCCAGATGAGAATGTGGAAAGCGTTACTCACACCGCGGCGCTGCAGGAGGGGCAAGATGAAGAAACAGACCCTGAATTAAGGGCACGGTATCACCTTGCCTTGCGTGGAGCGGGGAGCACTACCGCAGATGCTATCCGAGCAGCCGTCCTTCGCACGGGCGCCCGAAGCTGCACAGTATTCGAGAATACCGGCCAGACTGCAGATGCTGCTGGACGCCCTCCCGGAAGTTTCGAGTGCATTGTTTTTGCTCCGGATTCGGAGAATGATGCGCTAGCGAGAGCCATTTTTCGGAGTAAGCCGGTTGGAATACGTGCTTTTGGCTCTACTAAAGTACAGATTAAGGACGACAGCGGCAATGTTCAGACCATTGCGTTTACTCATGTTACCAATTTGGCTGTATTTGCAAAAGTACTGGTCCTCACGGACGATACATTTCCTGCGGACGGCGCAGACAAAATCAAAAATGCAATGAGTACTGCGGTCGGGGAAGGCGAAAATGGCGACGATGTGGTACTTACCCGCCTGTATGGCCCAATCAGTACAATTACCGGGGTGCGGGATATTCCATCATTACAGCTTTCAGTAGATGGAAAAACATTTTCGGCGGCCAATATCATCTGTACACCGACGCAGGCTGCAGTCCTGCCGGTGGAGAACATAACCGTGGAGGTTGGGGCTTATGTCGACAAATAACCTTGTGCAGGCGCTGCCTGACGTTTACAGGAAGAATACGGGGAGCAACAACTATAAGCTGCTTGCGCTGCATGGGGAAGCCGTGGATGTGCTTCGAGCTGACATTTCGGCCGTTCTCGCGGCGCAGGATGTACATCAGGCTACCGGTGTCACGCTTGACAGATATGGCGCGATTGTGGATGAACCCCGCGGAAACTCCGATGATGTAGACTACCGTGTTAAAATACAGCAAAAGATGGGGCTGTACCGCGGGAATGGGAGCTGGAGCAGTGTCAGTTCGGGCATCTCAAATTTAACACACCTACCATTGCAGGCGTTTGCCCTCGCGGATAATGCTATGCCCCATACAGCAAAACTCACAGTGAAAGACGCTGCTGATCTTGCACGGATTCCGAAAAGTAGATTATTACTTGCGAAGATAGCATCGCTGCTGCCTGCTGGTGTTGAAATCTGTGTAACGTCCAATTTTAGGTCAATCGCCATGGTGGGAATATCGATTATCAGCAAAATTGGCATTAACCTAACTCTGTTGCCGTGGCAAGTACATCATTATGAAAGTGTTAGCACAGTTCGCACGGCAGCGGCAATGAAGTCTTGCCTGTCCGTGACTGTGCTGGAAAGGAGTTAATATGGCAGATACGCAATTATATGGAACTATGTGTACCGACATCGGTAATGCAGCCATTGCCAATAGCGTCCTGTCCGGTCCAAAAGTCAATTTTACGCAGATTGCGGTCGGCGACGCAAATGGAACGCCTTATGTGCCGGTGTCTGGTCAAACCGCGCTGAAACATCAGGTTTGGAGCGGCGCGATAGCAGAAGTCAGCGCAGACCCGCAGCAGCCAAACCGGATGATCCTTCATGCGATTCTTCCTTCGTCCGTCGGCGGCTGGGTCATGCGGGAAATCGGTGTGTTGGACGATAAAGGGCGATTGATTGCTATTGGCAATACACCTGAAATTCCGAAAGAAGCCATTACAACCGGGGCCATTATGGAGATGGACCTTTACATCTATATATCGGTTGTCGATGCCCGCGGTGTAAATGTTGTGATTGACCCGACCGTGATTATTGCAACGAAGGCCGACATTAACAAACTGTGGGTCGTTGTAAACGGCATTATTAAATCAAAAGGGGCAAAGGATGGCATCGCATCCCTTGATGCGGACGGCAAAATTCCAAAATCACAGATGCCAACAACAGGTGGCTATGTGCGGCAGGCCGCCGCGCCGGACGACACCAGTTTGCTGTGGATGGACAGCGGAAACGGCGACATCGTGAAATATTATAACGGCGCAGCTTGGGCGCCTGTACCGGCAACATGGGGGTGATGATTTGACAGCCGATGAAATTAATGCAATAAAAAAGAAAGTTAAAGCCGAAATGCAGCGTCGGCATGGAACCGGAAGTATGGCGACCTATGCGGGGGTGAACTGGGATTTTACAGCTCAGCCTGCGTCGGGCGGAAAAGTCCAGACCGAACATGGCCACAAAGTCATTGCTCCGATTATTGCTGTCAAGCCGCAGGGGAATCTTGTGGACGCTGTGCAGGACGCGAAAATACCGCCGGATTTCAATACGGCGAATCTGAATAAAATTGTGGACACCTATGCTGCGGAAGCAACAACGACTCCACACAGCAGTTGTCAGGCCTCTTGCAGCGGGCTTTGTACAACGGGATGTTATTCCGGGTGCAGCAGCTGCAGCAGCTGCTCAGGATGTACAAATTGTACCGGAAGCTGTTCGGGCTGCAATAGCTGCTGGGACAGCTGCTCCAGTAACTGTACCGGCTCTTGTACCGGCGGCTGTAAAGGCTGCTCCAATACTTGTACTGGTGGCTGTAAAGGCTCTTGCAATGGCTGCTATGGCTGTGGTTCTTGTGGAGGTGATTGCCAAGCAAGCTGTGTTGATAACTGCAAAGGCCACTGTGGAGGTGCCTGCCAAGCAAGTTGTGTTGGCCACTGTACCGGTTCTTGCAATGGCTGTAATGGCTGCTCTGGAAGTCAGTCAACAGGCCGCTGTTGCGGATCTGGCTGTTCTGGAACGTGTTCAAGTAGCTGTGGTGCATGCACTTCATGCAGCGGTGCTCATTCATAAAAATTTAAGGAGGAATTTTAAGTGACGAAGAAAATTAAGGTTGAGGACAAAGTTGTCGATTATATTGAGGCGCTTCAGTACGAAAAGGATCGTACGAACGAAATTGTAGCTTTTATGCTTTCTCACGACTATGATACCCATACAGTTGCGTTTAAAGAGTGGGACAAGGATAACCAGGAAGCCTATGTAAAATATCAAGAGGCGAGGGAGGAATTGGAGGATCAGTATGTCCACAATTTGCCTGAATTTAAAAATAAAGAGGTAAATTGGCGTCTGGACTTCGCCACAAAAATGCTGACCATTGAGGACAAAAATGCAGAAAAAAATTGAACAGTTTCCGGATTATTTTAATCGGCTTTTCCCACAACCATACAATGGGAACATCCATGAAAAGCAGCTGTCACGTTCTGTAACATTTCAGGTAACGGATGCTTGCAACCTCAGGTGTTCATACTGTTATCAGATAAATAAAGGGCACCATGTGATGCCCTTTTCTGTTGCAAAGAAATTTGTAGACTATCTGCTTTCTGCTGATGAATCCAATACCTACATTAATCCGACCATCAGCCCGGCAATCATCCTCGACTTTATCGGCGGGGAACCACTGCTGGAAATTGAACTTATTGACCAAATTATTGACTACTTTCTTGATCAGGCAATTAAAAAGCATCATCCGTGGGCGGAAGCCTATATGATTTCAATTTGCTCAAATGGAGTCCTGTACTTTGATCCCAAATTTCAGGCATTTATTAAAAAGCACCAGTCGCACCTCTCGTTTTCCATTAGCATTGATGGAAATAAAAAACTGCACGACGCCTGCCGAGTCTTCCCGGACGGTTCCGGTAGTTACGACATTGCCATCCGTGGGGTGCAGCATTTCCGCGATTACTGGCATGGCGACATGGGCAGCAAAATGACACTGGCTCCCGGAAATATTAATTATGCTTTTGAAGCATGGAAAAACCTCATGGATTTAGGCTATACTCAGATTTTTTCGAATTGTGTCTATGAAAAAGGCTGGGAATACAAGCACGCAACGTCGCTGTATTTTCAACTCAAGCAGCTTGCCGATTACTTGATCGATTCTGAAAAGTACCGTGACGTGTATATTTCCATGTTTGAAGGTGACCTTGGCCGACCGAAGCCAGCCGATGATCTGGATAACTGGTGCGGCGGGACGGGCTACATGCTGGCCTGCGATTACAAGGGCGACATTTTCCCATGCCTCCGATATATGGAAAGTTCTCTCGGTACGGCGGTGAAGCCTCTGATTATCGGGAATGTGGATACTGGAATTATGACAACACCAAATCAGCAAAAATGCGTGGAATGCCTGAAATGTATTGATCGGCGGACACAGTCCACGGATGAGTGCTTCTACTGCCCGATTGCACAAGGGTGCAGTTGGTGCAGCGCCTATAATTATCAGTGCTTCGGTACGCCAAACAAACGAGCGACTTATATTTGCATCATGCACCAGGCACGGGTTCTCGCGAACATTTATTACTGGAACAGCATTTACCGGTTGACCGGAAACGAAAAGCGATTTGCTGACCATGTGCCCGACGAATGGGCGCTGAAAATAATCAGCAAGGATGAACTCTCTATGCTGAAAAATCTTGAAAAGAGGTAATTAGTGATGTTTACGGTAAAATTGAAAGACGGTACGGTCATCTCGGCCACTTCAGTGGAAGAGAGTTACCGGCCGGAGCACGATGGAGTAACGCACATTGCCCTGACGGTTCAGAACAGTGATGTAGGCAGTGATTTACCGCTTGATACCCTTAGCACTAAACTGACGGCGGATGCACTTAGCAGCATTCAGGTGTTCACTTCTGCTGATGCAAAAGATCCTGTAAAAATCTATACCGGCTATCAGTATGTCCGTTATTTGACCAATCGCCTGCAGCCCGATGGGAAGACGCTGTTGGATATGAACTTCACGAAAGAAGACTTGGCACAGGCTTAAAAACCGCTCAGAGATGGGCGGTTTTTTCATGCGATTTTCCGTGTGAAGAGTAACAGCCCGGCCCTTTGGCCGGTACTATGGAAAGGGGTGTTAAGTATGACCAATCAGCAGAAATTTGAGATTATTAAGGCTTTCGCTTATGGCAAAACACCGGAACAAATAGCAGCAGCGGAAGGAATCTCCCCAGCGGAAGCACAGCAGGTGCAGCAGACCTGCGCTGGGGATATTGCAGAAGAGCGCGAAATGCTGAGAAAGGCGGGGTATCTCGATGGCTGAAAACTGGATTGACGTTTCGGCGCACAATGGCGTTATCGACTGGCCGCGTGTGAAAGCCTCCGGTGTTGATGGCGTGATAATCCGTGTTGGATATGGTGACGATGTTTCTCAGCAGGATAAACGGTTCGTCGCGAATATCGGGGGCGCGCTGGCTGCTGGGCTGAAAGTTGCCGTTTACTGGTTTCATTATGCGGATAGCGTTCCGGATATGCTGAGGGAGTGGCAGGCTTGCCGCCAGATTATCCTTCCGTACCGCGGGCAAATTGAGTTTGTCGCGTCGGACTATGAGTACGACAGCTACAACTATTACTGCCGCGTTCACGGCAGCGCACCGACGAACGAGCTGATAAATCAGATGGTTATGGCTTTTCGCGGCGCAGCAAAAGCGGACGGCTGGAAAACGGCGATTTACACCAACAATGATTACCGCCGCAACATCTTCACACCGCAGACCTTGTCGGCATTTGACATTCGCTGGTTTGCATATTATTCGGGTAAATCGACCGTACCCTGCGGAATGCAGCAGACGGGAAGCACAGGCCATGTACCGGGTATCAGTGGAAACGTCGATATGGATGTGGCATTTGAAAGCTTCGGAACTGCCAAGACTCCCACCGCTTCTTCACCGCACGTCGCTGCATTTTACCGGGTGCGTGCTGATGGCCGCTGGCTGCCCGAAGTGCAGGACACGACCGACTTTGCCGGTATCGCCGGGAAACCGATTACCGACGTTGCTATGCGGGTATCGGCCGGAACAATAAAATACCGCGTTCATGTGAAAGGCGCAGACTGGCTGCCGTGGGTTATCGGGTGTGACATCAACCGCTCAGCCGGTTACGCGGGTGACGGGCGGGAAATTGACGCAGTGCAGGCCATTTACTACACGCCGGAAGCGCTGAAACCGTCCAAGTGTGCGAAATACCGTGTTGCACCGGTTGGCAGCGGATATTATAGCTGGCAGCTCGATAATCAGACCACAGGCGGGCAGGATGGTTATGCAGGGACGTTCGGTAAAACGATAGACCACCTGCAGGTGTGCATCGAATAAAAGGAAGTGATAAACGTGGGAGCAGCTGAAGCGGTTGGGCTGATTATTGCAATAGTCGGGTGCTTTGTCGGCCTTGCAGGCTGGCTCAGTGGGCGGGACAAACGCGTCATTGGTGATGCCGAATGGCGCGGGAAAACGGATGAAAAACTCGACAACATCCAAAAAGGTGTATCTGGGATTGACAGCCGAATGTCAAAAATGGAGGGCGTTATTTCAGTGCATGAAACACGTCTCTCCGTTATTGAACACAAAATTGGCATCGAAAGCGAAAAATAATTGCCGGTAAATCCCGGCGGAAAGAAGAATACTTATGGATCATAACATGATGGTTCTCATTATTGTCTTCGGCGCGTGTGTACTGATTACTGGCGGTGCATACCTCGGCAACTTCCTCAGTAAAAAGAAAATCGACGTTTCCAAAGTGGAGGAAAAGGCAGTATCGGCCGCGAACGCTGCACAGGCTTTCGCTCTCGCAATCGCTCCCTTCCTGCCCGCCAAATACGGCAGCATTTTGAGCAAGCTGGCTATCGCCTCCTATAAAGGTGTAAACACCGCAGAAGCGCTCTGGAAAGCCTCCGTGCTGCCGGAGGACAAGCGCAAAGCCACAGCAACAAGCTTAATTCAGTCGGAGCTTCAGCAGTCCGGAATTCAGGTTGATGATGAAGTAAACAAGCTTATCAGCGTGTCGGTTGACCTCATGTGCCGGTTTATGCCGAAGAGTCACACGGCCCCAGCGACTCCTGCACCACAGGCAGCTGTCGGAAGCGTGGCGGTTGCGCCGAATACCAACGGCGCGGTGTAATTTTAACATCAAAGCCAATGTTAAAATCTTCGGAAATTTATTAAGATTTGTCAACTAAATAAACACAATAAGGCCGTATCGGATTGATTTCCGGTGCGGCCTTATTTTTTTGCTGGCCGATTGGCTGGCGGGATATTTTTATTCTGTTTGTCCAGTGTTGCATACTATAATCTAAATGTCTGGATTCTGGCTTCCAGCTTGCTCCTTTAGCTTTAATTTCGTGTTGCATTTCGTGTTGCATACTTGTCAAAAAGTCTGTTATTAAGTACAAAATAGCATTATAAAGTCCAGCTTTTCAGACACAATAACATAGAGGAAACCCGCATGAATACTGAATAATCGGTACTCATGCGGGTTTCTATGGTGGTCCGCCCGGAGGGATTCGAACCCCCGGCCTTCAGAATCGGAATCTGCTGCTATATCCAGACTTAGCTACGGGCGGATAGATACACTTTATTATAGCACATTCTCCGGGAAAGTCAAACCTGCACACGCCCCGGAGCGCAGGCTCAGTCAAAGGAAAGGTATGTATCCGCAAGGGCGCGCATTGCTTTTTCGTCCCCCGCGGAATAGGAATCATAAACCCCAATGGCCGTCATGCCAGCTGCCTTAGCACCCCGGATTCCGGGGAGGATATCCTCGTAAACGGCACATTCTTCTGGCTTTACATTCAGTCGTTTTGCTGCAAGCAGATAGACATCCGGGAAGCCCTTGCCGTGCGCTGTTTCCTGTGTGGAAGCGAACGCTTCAAACCAGGTGGTGACTCCGTTGTGCTTCAGTGCCGGAAGGTAAAGTTCTTCCGGCAGAGCAGTGGCGACGGCAAGCCGGACACCGCGCCTGCGCAGCGAAGCCAGGTACTGTTTTGCACGGGGCTTCAGAAAAATATGCTCTGCATACTCTTCTTTTACCATGCGGTACCACTCGTCCATCAACTCTTCCGTGGTGTCACTCAGGCCATACCGGCTGACGGTGTACTCCGCTGCGTCGCGGAAAGACATGGAAACTACGGCACGGCTGTAGTCTTCCGTATAGGCAATGCCGCGGCTGTCAAAAAAGTTCCGGTCAACCGTATGCCAAACGCCAAGCGAGTCCAGCAAGGTTCCGTCCAAATCAAAAAGGGCTGCGTGAATATCTTTCATGTTTCCTCCAGGTTATCAGCATATGGGTGCGTTCGGCTCTGCATTACAGACTGTTAATCTCTTCCAGCCACATCCGTGCGGAAGCATCGCTCGGCATACGCCAGTCACCGCGCTGTGAAAGCGTAACCGTGCCGACTTTCGGGCCATCCGGCAGGGCGGACCGTTTGAACTGGCTTGCGAAGAAGCGGCGATAAAATTCTTTTATCCACTTCTTCACCGTCGCAGGGTCATAAGTCCCCGCAAAGGAATGCACAGCCATGCGGTAGATCTTTGCGGGAGAGAAGCCGAAACGGAGCATATAGTACAGGAAAAAGTCATGCAGCTCGTAGGGGCCGACGATGTTTTCCGTTTTCTGCGCGATTTCGCCGTGTTCCGGTGGAAGAAGTTCAGGGCTGACCGGCGTGGCAAGCACATCTTCCAGAACGGTGCGCAGGTCTTCCGGGCCGGTTTCGGCCGCATGGTGCACCAGGTGGCGCACCAGTGTTTTCGGGATGGAGCAGTTTACGCCGTACATAGACATGATGTCGCCGTTGTAAGTTGCCCAGCCGAGGGCTACTTCCGAAAGGTCGCCTGTGCCAATGACAATGCCGCCGCACTGGTTCGCCAAATCCATCAGCACCTGTGTGCGTTCGCGTGCCTGCGCGTTTTCGTAGGTCACGTCGCGTGTTTCCGGGTTATGGCCAATGTCGCGGAAATGGAGCGACACGCTCTCGCCGATAGGCACTTCGCGGTAATCGGCGCTGAGGAGTTCCGCCAGGCGCTGGGCGTTGCTTTTGGTGCGTTTTGTTGTGCCGAAGCCCGGCATGGTGACAGCCAGGATGCCTTTACGGTCAAGCTTCAGCATATCGAACGCGCGCGCACAGACGAGCAGGGCCAGTGTGGAATCCAGCCCGCCGGAGACGCCGAGCACAACGCATTTTGCGTGGATATTTTCCAGCCTGGTTTTCAGGCCTGCCGCCTGCAGGTTCAGTATCATTTCGCAGCGCTGTGCGAGGTCTTCTTTGTCGTCTGGAACAAACGGCAGGCAGGGAAAAAGGCGTTCCGGCGTAAACTGTGGCTCGTCTAAGGTAAAGGCAATTTCATGCGCATGGCCGCCGCCCTGCCAGGTCGTCATGCGGCGGCGTTCCAGCGCGATGCGCTGCAAATCCACTTCCGCCACGGTCAGGCCGGTTGTAAATGGCTTTGATTCCGTCAGCATGGTACCGTTTTCCGCCGCCATGCGGTGGCCGGTGAAAACGAGGTCCGTTGTGGATTCGCCGTCGCCTGCGCCGGCGTACAGATAAGCGCACACAAGCCGTCCGCTTTGCCCTTTTACAAGGCTGCGGCGGTACGGTGCTTTTCCGATGACTTCGTCGCTTGCGGAAAGATTGAAAATCAGCGACGCACCCGCAAGGGCCAGATTCTGCGAGGGCGGGCACGGAACCCACAGGTCTTCACAGATTTCGGCGCCGATGGTTAGGCCGGGAATATTTTTGCAGCGGAAAACGAGGCTGTTCCCCATGGAGACGGTTTGCCCGCAGAGCGTAACTTCGGCGTACTCCGGTGCAGGGGAAAAATGGCGCGCTTCGTAAAATTCGCTGTAGTTCGGAATATACGTTTTTGCCGCAAGGCCAAGCAGTTTTCCGCCGCAGAAAACTGCGGCACAGTTATAGAGCGCGCCATCCCAGGCAACGGGCAGGCCAACAAGCGCGAGAAGCTTCATACTTTTCGTCTGTTCCAGCAATTCGCCCAGTGCTTTTTCTGCGCCGGCGATGAGCGTACTTCCGCGGAAGAGGTCGCCGCAGGTGTAGCCTGTCAGGCACAGTTCCGGGAATGCCACGGCTCCGACGCCGTGCGCTTCGCAGTCTTTCATCTGGGTAAGAACCGCGTTTTTGTTAAATTCACAGTCAGCAACCCTGATTTTTGGCGTTGCTGCCGCTACTTTGAAAAATCCGTCCATTCTTTTGTGTGTTCCTCCATTTTTCCCGAAAAAACAGCTGCCCGGAATTTCCGGGCAGCATTTCCGGCTTTCAGCGCCGCAACCATAGCTTTTCGGCATGAGCCGACAGCTCAGCGGATGGAATAATTCTTTTCCAGTTGTTCCGGTGCAGCTACAACATCCGGCAAGTCGCTGAAGCGTGTTGAAAGACTAAGCTCTTCTTTCGAGCAGCGCTTCAAAGCGCGGCTCACACGCCACATATTTGCTATGCAGCCCCGTAAACATTTTTTGTCGGTATGCACTTTTAATACATACAAATAGCAGCAGTTGCAAGTTTTTCGCAGAAGGGCCTGGTAAGCCCGCTTATATTTCGGAAGAAGGCCGTTCTTTTCCAGAGAAATACGCACCATAGCCATCGCACGGATAAAGTCGTTGATTTTGTCTGTGCTCATCGAACCGAGGGTGCTGTTAGCGCGCTGATTATAGTAGTAGAGGGGCCGGTCGATAATCGCCACGCGGTTCGCGTGGAAGAAGATTTTGTTGGCCGTAGCCATATCTTCGAACGCCATGGTTGGGAATGTAATCTTATAATCTACGAAAAGTTCCCGGCGGTAAAGCTTATTCCACACAAGGCTCTGAATCTGCATATCCCGCAATAGCTTATCCATCGCTTCTTCGCGGGTGAAGACACCTTTGCAGCGAAATGGATATTCAAAAAGAAAGTCGTTGTCGATGTAACGGTAGTAATAATAGCAGCAGGAAATGTCGGCGTCATTGTTTATGCAGGCGCGGTAAAGCTCTTCCAGAAAAGTTGGGGCAACAAAGTCGTCGCCGTCAATAAAGGAAAAATAGCGGCCGCGTGCAGCCTGCATTCCAGCGTTGCGCGCTTTTGACATCCCGGCGTTTTTCTGGTCAATTACTTTGATATAACTGTATTTTTCGGCAAACCGGTGAAGAATGACCGGAGAATCATCCGTTGCCCCGTCGTTTACTGCAATTACTTCAAAATTGCGAAAGGTCTGTTCCACAAGCGAAGAAAGGCAGCGGCCTATAAACTTTTCTACATTGTAAACCGGAATGATTACACTAATTTCCGGCTGTATTTTTTCGTCTGGCAAAACAGTTCTCCCTTTCCCGGCAGGAAAACACTGCCGATATTACTTCATTTATATTATTTCCAATAAAAATTTAAAATGCAAAGCGTCGTAAAACCATACTTACGTCTTATTTTTGCAGAAAGTGAGGCAAAAGTCAAGCCTTTTTCACCAGGAAATAAACGCCTAAAACGGAAGGACCGAAAAACAGGCTAATGACGGCTGGTTCCTGCCGAAGAACCAGACTTCTGCGAACTTGGCTTGGAAGCCGGAGCTTGAGGCGCCGGCTTTTTGGATGCGGGCTTCTGCGAAGAAGGCGCCTTGGAAGCTGGGCTCCGCGAAGATGAACCGCCGGTTTTGGAAGAATCAGTGCCCGGACCATAGGAGTAGACGGCGGCTGTAGCGGGGTAGTAGGAAGAATTCAGGTATTCCGTGCGCACGGTGTTCCCGTTCAGCTTGAAAACACGCCGCGCGGAGGCACGGTAGCCAGTGCGGGCATGCTGTTCCAGTTCAATCTGGTTGCGGCCAAGCGAACTGTTTTCCATATAGGTTGGCGAAGAGGGCGCTGAAAAGGTTTGGTCTGCCTGTGAAACAATGTCGATTGAATCGTAACTTGCCGGACGGTAGCCGTACATGACCGCCGTAAGAGTGTTGCCGCTTGTGTAGGTTTGGATATACATGGGGTAATCTGTCGCATTTTTCATTTTAAGGTCTACCCCAGGGTAACTGACAGTCGCATCCTGCCCAAGCTCGCAGTACGAGGAAGGCACGGAGTGATTGTAGCGTTCCACAATCTGCATACCGGAGCGCAGGGCTGCACCGTAAATGGTGGTAGAAGACTGGCAGATGCCGCCGCCGTACTCTTCGATATGTTTTCCGGCATAAATGGCTCCGGCCGGAAGGTAGCCGCTGGCCTGGTCACAGGGGCCGACGGTGCCGAAAAACGAGAAGGTGCCGCCTGCCGGGATGCAGGTTCCGTTGACGGCAAGCAGGGCTTTCTCCATATTATAGGTGCCGTTGGAATTGTTGGTGGAAACCGTGCTGAAAGAGCCAAGCTTTTTCATGTGGCTGTTCACGTCGGCAATCGTCTTGCTGAACGGAACGGATGCGGTCTGCATTTCCACCGTGCCGGTGTGCTTCCCGTCGAGGATAGTTTTAACGCCGGACCACAGTGCCTTTGTGTCAACGGAAAGTCCGTTCACGCCGTCTTTATACCGAAAGTTTCCGCTGCTGCTCATGGAAGTTATGGTTGGGTTCTGCGGCGCGCGCGTAACTTTTTCTGCGATGGCGTTGACCTTTCCCTGTAGTTTCTTTTCATCCGGTGTAGCTGTAATCTGGTAAGCTTTCGGAGTTGCTTTCAGGGCTTCTACCTGCAGAAACCGGGTTTCGCGGCTGCCGGTGCGGCCGTAGGCATAGGCTTCCTTCAGCACGGTATCCGTGTTGTAGGTAAAAGTCATGTCTTTCTGCGTCAGCTTCCATGCTTCGCCGCTGTGGGTAATTTTTATACTGTAGGCTCCGGCGGAGGAAGCCTGTTTTGCCTGTACGGCCTTCTGCGCCTGCGGCATGGTCATACCGCCAACGCTGACCCCTTGCACGGAAATCCCGTTGTAGAACCGGTCGGTATCCAGCACAGAAGCCATAGCAGCAGCATTCTTTGCCGCCTGCGCACGGTCAAACATCTGCTTTCCGCCCACAATGCAGACTACGGCGCAAACTGCGGCTGCTACAGCAAGAGCAATAATCAGCTTCCTGTGCGGCCGTGCTTTTTTCACCGAGCGGATGGAGCGCGGTGAAACCTTTATTTTGGAAGCGAAATCCATATCGGTACCTCCTAAATATTGGAAAACGTAAATTCATAAGAATACATAATAAGAATACATAGTTCATTATAGATGTTTGCCACTCGTTTATATTCTATATTATGATTATAGCAAAAAGGGAGATGGCCTACGATTCATAAAAAGCAGTTTAAAAGCAGTTTTTTAAAAGCAAAGCCGTTTTACTTCTTCAAAATATATGCTATAATAACGCATGATATTTCTTATACGAAAAGTGATGCGGAGGGGAGTTTCACCATGAAAATACTGATACTGTCTGCGGCGACCGGCGGCGGTCACCTGCGGGCATCACGGGCAATCAGCAGCTATATCAGGCAGACCGACCCCGAGTCGCAGGTAGAGGTTGTGGATGCTATGAAGAGCATTGGCAGCCTGCTGGACAAAACCGTATGCGACGGGTACCACATCCTGGCGACGAAAACGCCAAAACTGTTTGGCAAACTGTACCGTGCTACAAACAAAAAAAGCCCGCTTTCCAGCCTGCTGAACCAATTCAGCAACGCATTCAGCCGCCTGCTGCTGCCGACGATTGAAGAAAGCGCGCCCGACGCGATTATTTCCACACATCCGTTTGTTTCCGAGATGGTGTCGCACTTAAAATCCGTCGGTGCGGTGGGTGTGCCGCTGATTACGCTGATGACGGATTACGGTCCCCACCAGGCGTGGATTGCCGACCATGTTGACGCTTACGTTGTTTCCAATGCAGGCATGATTCCGCAGATGGAAGCCATGGGGGTTGACCGCAGCAAAATCTACCCGTTCGGTATTCCGGTCGAAAACGTATTTTTTACAAAAGCGGACAAACCTGCGCTGCTGGAAAAATTCAGCTTGGAACCCGATATGCCGACGGTCCTGATTATGGCGGGCAGTTTCGGTGTGACGAACATCTTAAATATCTACCGGCAGATTGTGCAGGTTGACCTTCCGTTCCAGGTTGTTGTTATCACGGGGAAAAACGAAAAGCTCTACGCCGCTTTTGCGGATGAGATTGAAAAAACGCCAAGGAAGACAAAGCTGGTCTTTTTCACAAATGAAGTAGAAAATTATATGCACGCTTCCGACCTGCTGATTACCAAGCCCGGTGGGCTTACGGTTTCGGAAGCACTTGCCTGCAACATTCCGCTTGCGGTGTTTGACGCCATTCCGGGGCAGGAGGAAGACAACGCGGACTTCCTGCTTTCCAACGACATGGCGGTCAAGCTGGAGCATGGAACGGACTGCGGCGAAACCGTGCGCTCTTTGCTGGAAGACAGCCGCCGCCTGGGAAAGATGCGCAACAGCTGCGAGGAGTTCGACAAATCCCATTCCACGGAAAACATCCTCAAACTGACGCGCCGCCTGTGTGCACAGTATGCCGAAGCACACGGAGGCGGGGACGAAAAAGAGACAGAAAACAAGGAATAAATAAGGCCTGCTGAAGCGGAATTCCGCTTCGCAGGTCTTTCTGCACTTTTGACTATTTTATCAGCAGCCGTGTTTCGCCCGGATTAAGAGTCAGCAGCTTTGAGGCAATGCGCGGATGCTTAAGCTTCAGGCGCACCATGTCACGCAGAGCCTGCCCGCGGTTGCAGCCGTGAATGACGCGCACTTCCCTTACTCCGGCAGGAAGGCTGCTCAGCAGATGCTCCAGCCGGTATTTTGCGTCGGCTACCGTCAGCCCGTGCAGGTCTATTTCCAGAACATCCTTTTCTTTTTCAACGTGCATGATGTGCCATCCTTTCCTTTTCCACAGGAAAATCTCTTTTCATTATAAGCGGGGGCTGGAAGAAAAGCAAATTAGATAAGGCCCAAACGTGGACGCGCCCCCCTGCGCTGTGTTATAATAACAGAATACCAGTAGAAAAGTAATGGACAGCGGCTTCCGGCCGCCGTGGAAATTCGGGGTGAGCGCTGTGAACGTTGTAGACCTTCGCAACCTGTTTGTAAGCTGCACAGATGAACTGATCGGAATCAGCGGCAGCCTGGTTACCTATGCGGAAGAAAAAATGCAGGAAGACCGGCCGACCCTTTTCCTCATGGAATATGACCGTGACTCCGGGCAGGAGCGTGCCCTGGCAAGCTGCGAAATACCGGAGGCGGCCTGCGTGCGGCGCTGCTTCAATTTTGAAAATGCCGTTCTGGCGGTGATGGAGTCCGGCGGAAGCGATGTTTGGCTTCTGCGCGCGGAAAAATCCACAAGCGTTAAGCAAACCTTTACAAAACTGCACTTTGTGGGCGATTTTCAGGGCTGCTTTGCCCTTGACGAATCGCACCTTCTTTTCTATACCAGGCCAAACGAGCGGGATGGAAAGGTTTTCCGCAGGTATACCAGGCTGACCGGTTTCCACCGCGCCGCGTATCTGTATGACCTTGAGGAAGACAAATATTACTGCGCTCGTGACCCGCACGTCTGCGGCGCCAGCCCCTCGCGTTTCGTTCCGTTCCTGCGCGGCGGTGTACCGTGGCTGCTTTTGCTGCAGCCGCACGGCAGCGAAGAAGAAAAGCGGAAATGCAGCAAAGAAAAACGCTGGCTTGGCGATGAAATCAGCGACAGGGTATGGGAATGCCCGCTGCATGATTTCTTGGTTTCGCTGAAAGCGGGCGAAGAGCACGTCCCATTCGGCCTTGTGCTGAGTGCCGGAACGGACGGCCTTGTGCGCTATGCGGGGCAGGACAGCGAAAACCTGTATTTCCGTGCCGCTTATTTCCCGCAAGAGGAGCAGCGCCTTTGCGCCTGCAGCAAAAACGCCGGGGAAAAATCCGTTGTGGCTTCCCTGAACCTTTCACCCGGTGAGGCTCCTGCGAAGTTCAGCATCGACCGTTTTGGCGGCCGTGCTTACCGAATTGAGGAGTCCGGTGAAAACTTCCACGTGACGGGAATCCTCCATTCCACAGTAGATACAGAGTACCCAAAAGATCTTGGCACATTTGTCACCTGTGTGGAGGATCAGTACCTGATTGCGAAGTATCTTCTTGCCGATGACACGGATTCTTTTGAATTCAATTCGGTTTATAATGCGCGGGACGGTTCCCGCAAAAGCTATGAATGCCGCTGCGCCGTAAGCGGAAGCACAGTGGTGCTGTATTAGGGTCTCCACGCGCGTAAATCCTTGACAAGCGGGGGAAAAAATCGGATAATAAGGGTATTCTATTAGACTGGGAGCTTTTTGAAAAGAAGCTTCGCGGCCGGTTGAAAAGAACAGGAAAAAGGCGGATTTTAAACATGAAAAAGATTTGGATTTTGATAGCCGCAGCTATCACTGCGGTTTCTCTTACCGCCTGCGGCACAGGCGACATTAGCTCTTCCTCCAAGGCGGCATCCTCCAAAGCAGCTTCCTCCCAGGCAGCCTCTTCGCAGGTGTCTTCTTCCCCGAAGGTAGAGGCTTCCTCTGTCCCGGATGACCTCGGCGGTCTGCAGACATATTTAACAGGCAATGCTGAAGTGACGGGGAAACCGACAGCCATGCGCGGTGATATCATTGGCGCAAAGGCCGGTGTGCGCTATCTGTATGGCCACAGCGGCAACAATAACATTACGCTGGAACTGTATGAATTTGACACGGCCAGCCCGAACGAAAAGGCACAAAAGACAATTGCCGACGCGAAAGCCGGTGGCAAAATTGATGTTTTGGGCCAGAGCATTGACGGTGTGCTTTCTAAAAGTGGAAAGTACCTGATGATTTACAAAAAC
>JAEZFF010000098.1 GCA_023417635.1 Bacillota bacterium
CCCGATACCGGGCAGACTACCACATCAACCTATACCTATGAGGTTCAGGTGCCATACAGCTACACCATTTGCACCGTAAAGCTGCACAACGAGGATTTGTCCCATCTTCCCATTTCCATCATGAACGAGGATCAGGTCGGCGTGTACTCGATGTACATGTCCACTCTCGGCAACCGGCCCGACCTGTTTCCTTCGTCGGCCTATCCGAACGCATCCACCGTCAAAAAGCCCACGGAGTATGACATTCCCCCGGAGGAAATGACGGACGCACGGTTCGCCGCCATGATGACGGAGGCGAAAAAGTACATCGGCTACCCTTATGTCTGGGGCGGCAGCAGCCCAAAAACTTCATTCGACTGTTCCGGCTACGTGTCGTGGGTGATCAATCACAGCGGATGGAACGTGGGACGGCTGGGAGCGCAGGGCCTCTGTAACATCTGCACTCCGGTTTCTCCCGCCGAAGCCAAACCCGGCGACCTTGTTTTCTTTGAACATACCTACGATACCGATGGCGTGACCCATGTGGGCATCTACGTTGGAAACGGCATGATGCTTGCGGCTGGGGACCCCATCGGCTACTCGAATCTTAAAACAAGCTACTGGCAAAGCCATTTTTACACGTTCGGGCGTTTACCGAACCTATAAATAGATTGGAGGAATCACAGTGAATCCGAAATTCAAAAGAATCGACACTGAATATGAAAAGAATGCGGCGAAAATCTCCGTGCTGCAAAACCGACAGAAGGAACTGGAGAAGCAGCGCCGGGAGCTGGAAAATCTCGATATTGTCGGCCTTGTGCGGGGCATGGGCATGACGGCGGAAGAACTCTCCGTGCTCATGAAAGCATCCCGCGAAAACCGGTCCGCGTCCAACCAGAACAAACAGGAGGAAAGTAATGAAAAAATCTAAAATTCGCATATTGGTCTGCCTGATGGCCGCCGTGTCCTGCACGGCGGCTTTTTCCGTCAACGCCCTCGCCTACAGCACAGGAACGACCTCTCCAACTTTGAGCAGTTCAAGCACCGCATCGTCGGCAGCATCATCCGCAACGTCGTCCGGAACAGCTCTTAAACCTCTGACGCCGGACGGCACCGGAACGGTGATCGACAACGTGACCAACCAAGATGGCAAGGAGTTTTTCACCATTACCACGCCGAGCAAGCACGTCTTTTACCTGATTATCGACCGTCAGAAAAACGCCGAGAATGTTTATTTCCTCGACGCCGTGACGGACAAGGACCTGCTCGCACTTGCAAAGAGCGATAACGAGGACGTATCCGGTTCTTCCTCGTCTAAGGCCGCTTCCACCCCGGAGACATCCTCCGCACCGACCGCATCAACGCCCACGGTTTCATCCGCTTCCCGGCCGGAAAAGCAGAATAACAGCGCCGGAATCGCGGCGGTCGCCGTTCTTGCGGTCATTCTCGTCGGTGCGGTGGTTTGGTTCTTCAAATCCCGCAAGCCGGGTAAAAAGGACAAGAACAGGCCCAATCCCGATGATTACGATTATGCCGGAGACGAAGATGAAGATAACGAATCCGAGCCGGACGACGAACCGGGTTTACCCGATGAGGGAACAGAGCAAAAAGGCGGTTCCGAACCATCCAACGGTGAAACGGAGCGTGAGGACGAATGACTTTTTTCACCGACAGCCCTTTCGAGCGGATGATGGTACAGAAGCCTCAATACAGGCGGGAGGAACGGCCTCCTGCCCCGCCGAAAGGCCGTCCTGACCATCCCCGTGACTGTTACCGCAATCTTATCATCACACAGAAGGTCGTCAAGCCAGAGCGATAACGTTCCGGCTTGTTTCGGATAAACCTATGTGTTAAGATATATTCTGATAACATTTGAATTGCTGATTTTTAAGCACTGACCGATAAATAAGGATTTGACTTAGGAGGGTGAAATTTGAGCGGGTATTCTGTTAATGAAAGCCTAAAAGCATGGGAAGCCAATGCTAAATTTTGGGATGATTGTATGGGAGATGAATCAAATCAATTTCATAGGGAGGTTGTCAGGCCCAAGGTGAGCGAGCTTTTAAATATAAAAGCAGATGATTATATATTGGATATCGCTTGTGGAAATGGGAACTACTCTGCTTATATTGCGGAGCAAGGGGCGGATGTGGTTGCCTTTGATTATAGCAAAAAAATGGTCGCCCTTGCACAAAAAAGGCAGGCCAAATACAGCAACAAAATAGAGTTTTGTGTTATAGATGCAACGAATGAGCAGGCGCTATTATCGCTTAGGTAACCGCTGATTTAATCGGGTAAGCAGAAGGGGTATAATAAAAGAAAAACGGTGGCGAAAAAGATGAACGGACAGCAGAGCTTTTCAGATATGGAATACGCGAATCGGAAACGGAAAACCAAACGGGAGGAATTTCTGGAGATCATGGACGAAGTGATCCCATGGGATGAATGGACTGGCATCATTCTGCCGTATTATCCAAACGGAAAGCGGGGCCGTCCGACGCGCGGGGCGGAAACAATGCTGCGGATGTATCTTTTGCAGAACTGGTTTAATCTGTCCGACGAGGGTGTGGAGGATGCCATCTATGACAGCTACGCTTTTCGGAAGTTCATGGGAATTGATTTTCTGAAAGAGGAGCAGGCACCGGATGCCACCACGCTTTGCAAATTTCGGAAACTGCTCAACGATAACGGAATTACAAAGCTGTTTTTCGACAGCGTAAAATTATTTTTGGACCGCCATGGAAAACTGATGCACGGCGGGACAATTGTAGACGCCACGATCATTGACGCGCCGAGTTCAACAAAAAACGAGGAGAAACAACGTGACCCTGAAATGCACCAAGTAAAAAAGGGAAATCAGTGGTACTTTGGAGAACGGCTCCACGCTGGCGTGGACGCTGGGACGGGTTATATTCACTCCATGGAAGTCACCGCCGCCAATGTGAACGAGCGGGACGTTGTCCATGCTCTGATACGGGAAGACGATGAAGTGGTCTACGGAGACGCAGGGTATACCGGCATAGAAAAACGGGAGAAAATTATGGCTGATCCGCATCTCTCTTCCATCCAATACCGTATGAATTCGCAGAAACCCTACCGAAAAAACAAATGGAAAGACGGCCCGGGCGTTTGGTGGTTCCGGTATATGGAATACCAGAAATCCCGCGTGCGTTCCAAGGTCGAGTATGCCTTTTTTGTGATCAAAAGAATCTTCGGTTATCGAAAAGTCCGATACCGGGGGCTTGCAAAAAATCGAACACAAGCGCACATGTTATGCACGAGCGCGAACCTCTACATGCTGGCTCAGGCCAAGCGGTGCAGGGGTTATTAGCCGTTGAAAGACGGCTGCGGTTTTTCAATAATTCGTAAGTTTGTATTGCCCAATTTTCTTTTTAGGCTGAATCCCATCCGGATTGGCGCTTTATTCAGCGGTTACTTAGAAGAAGCAAACCATATACGAAGGCCGTTTCCAATATGGCCATTATGGACATTGCTGATGTTACAAAATTATTTAGATGCGTCAATGAACTGCTTTCTGAGGGCGGCATCTTTGTATTTGCAACACAACACCCTTGCTTTGTGACATTAACAGAGAAATATTTAACCGCACACAGCTACTATGATATAGCAATTGAAGGTCAGCCCAAAGAGCAGTGTTATTATCATCGCTCATTGCAAGAAATATTTAATCTTTGTTTTCAAAACGGCTTTGTAATAGATGGGTTTATGAGGAAAGCTATGGAATCAAAGAAAAACCGGATGTGATTATCGTTAGGGCAATAAAAATATAAGGCAAACTTCAATTTTGCGGATTCCTTACAAAATAAAAGGAGAATAAACATGGAGTACAAAATATTAGGTAAGCAAAATGACATTGCACTGATTATCACTGATAAGGTTGTTATCAAGGATACTCAATCGGCATTAGATATGATTGCGTCCGCACAATACAAAGCCAACTGCGATAAGCTTATAATATACAAATCATGCGTGGTAGATGAGTTTTTTATTTTAAGCACCGGAATTGCGGGCGAAATTTTACAAAAGTTCATAAACTATCGTAAAAAGGTCGCTATTGTAGGAGATTACTCAAAGTACACAAGCAAACCACTTAAGGACTTTATATATGAAAGCAATAACGGAAACAGTATTTATTTTTTGTCGAGCTTAGATGAAGCAGTGCTTAAGTTAGACAATGCCGAATGAATCTAACATGAAGCCGACAAATTCTAAGTTATCGAGTAAACCATTTTATAATGAGCATAATGTGATTATGTAAAATTGAGGTGAGCATATGAATAATATGTACGATGATAAACAATTTTTTGACCAGTATGCGAAAATGTCACGAAGTCAACAAGGCTTATCCGGCGCGGGTGAATGGCATCAGTTTAAAGCTCTGTTTCCAGATCTAAGTGGTAAAAATGTACTTGATCTTGGGTGCGGTTATGGCTGGCATTGTAAATTTGCCGTGGATTGCGGAGCTAAACAGGTGCTTGGGATTGACCTTAGCGAAAAAATGATACAAGAAGCAGAAGAAAGAAACGGTGATCTCAAAATTATCTACCGAGTCTGTGGACTGGATGACTTTGATTACCCCGCTGCATCCTTTGATTGTGTGATTTCCAATCTGGTGCTTCACTACATAGCAGATATAGATACTATTTTTAGAAAGATATATCAGACGCTTAAAACGGACGGTGTTTTTCTTCTAAATATAGAACATCCGGTTTTTACGGCAGGTGTGAATCAGGACTGGATTTATAACCCGGAAGGGAAGCCGCAGTATTGGCCGGTGGACGATTATTTTTACCCCGGAGAGCGGGTAACTCATTTCCTTGGACAGAATGTTAAGAAGCAGCATCACACACTAACGCAGATCTTAATGGGAATAATAAATGCAGGCTTTAAGCTGGAAGTTGTTGAAGAAGCGACACCGAGCAGTGATATGATGGAAATTCCGGGTATGCCTGATGAAATGCGTCGCCCGATGATGCTGCTAATTAAAGCATTGAAACAAGGCGCATAATAAATCTCACTTTTGTGGGTAGGTTGAATTGCTCGTTAAGGAGAAATTATACTAAGTCTGAATTCCAGCAACTCATTAAAGTAAATAATTGCTGCTGTGCAAGGGTAATCGAGAAATCGGTTGCCCTTTTTCTATGTCCGCATGAAAGGAGAAAATTTGAAACTTGTAATTAGTGAAAAGCCATCGGTTGCTCAAAGTATTGCCGCCGTGATCGGCGCGAAACAGCGCGGCGACGGTTTTCTGGAGGGCGGCGGCTATCTCGTTTCGTGGTGCCTGGGTCATCTCGCAGAGTTGGCCGAAGCGGATACTTATGATAATAAATACGCAAAATGGCGGCTCGAAGATTTACCTATCCTTCCGGAAAACTGGCGGTTTACCATAAGCAGGGACAAACAAAAGCAGTTTGCTATTCTCCGCGCCCTAATGCGCCGCGACGATGTGGAAGAAGTTATCAACGCCTGCGATGCCGGACGAGAGGGCGAACTGATCTTCCGCACCTTGTATGACATGGCAGGCTGTTCCAAGCCGATGAAACGGCTCTGGATTTCCTCCATGGAGGATGAAGCCATCCGGCAGGGCTTTGCCGACCTGAAACCGGGGCGAGACTACGATGGGCTGCATCAGTCCGCACTCTGCCGATCCAGGGCCGACTGGCTGGTGGGCATCAACGCGACGCGCCTGTTTTCGGTCCTCTACCACCGCACCCTGAACGTCGGGCGCGTCATGTCTCCAACGCTGGCCCTTATCGTGCAGCGGGAAGCGGAGATTTCCGCGTTTCAGCCGGAGCCATTCTATACGGTCAGCCTCGACTGCGGCAGTTTTACCGCCACCGGCGACAAGCTGAAAGCGAAACCGGTGGCCGAGGCCGTTGCCGCCGCCTGCAAAGGAAAAGCGTCCACTGTCAAATCCGTGGAACGCAAGGAGAAAATCGAAAAGCCACCCGCGCTTTATGACCTGACTACCCTCCAACGCGACGCCAACCGATTGCTCGGCTACACGGCCCAGCAGACGCTCGACTATCTGCAATCGCTCTATGAAAAGAAGCTCTGTACCTATCCCCGCACCGACAGCCGTTTCCTGACAAACGACATGGAAGGGACCATCCCGGTACTTGCCTCCGTCGCCGCCGCGATCTGCGACGCGGACGCGCCCGAACCCCTCAACGCCGGTCAGGTCTGCGACAGCGCGAAGGTCAGCGACCATCACGCCGTTGTTCCCACGTCCGCAGCGGGCAAAGCGGATGTTTCCGCGCTGCCTGCCGGGGAGCGTGAAATCCTGTGGCTTGTCTCCCGGCAGCTTCTCTGCTCGGTCGGCAGTCCTCACCAATATGCCGAAACCGCCGTCACGCTGGACTGTGCCGGGTATGGCTTTTCCACCAAAGGTAAAACAATCCTCGTTCCGGGCTGGAAAGCCTACCTACAGGAGCAGGCCGACAAACCTCTGCCTGAGTTAGAAGAAGGGCAGAACGTCTCGGTTCCCTCCGTTTCCGTCAAGGAGGGCAAGACCTCGCCGCCTAAGCATTATACGGAAGATACTTTGCTTTCCGCGATGGAGACAGCGGGCGCAAAAGAGTTGCCCGTTGACGCGGAACGCAAGGGCCTCGGCACCCCCGCCACCCGCGCGGCCATTCTAGAAAAGCTCGTTACCACCGGATTCGTGGAACGAAAAAAGGCCAAGAAAACCGTCAATCTCATTCCGTCTCAGGTCGGTGTGTCGCTTGTTACGGTTCTGCCGGAGCAGCTTCAATCTCCGCTGCTGACCGCCGAATGGGAAAACCGGCTCAAACAGGTGGAACGCGGCGAACTGGAACCGGACGCTTTTATGGACGGGATTTCATCCATGCTCCGGGAGCTGATACAAACCTATACGCCGGTCAAGGGCGCGGAAGTGCTGTTTCCTTCCGGGCGCGAGGTAATCGGCAAATGCCCCCGCTGCGGCGGCAGCGTGACCGAAAGCAAAAAGGGCTTTTTCTGCGAGAACGACGGTTGCCGCTTCGGGCTTTGGAAGGACAACCGGTTTTTCGCCGCCAAGAAAAAGGTTCTGACGAAAGCTGTCGCCGCAGCGCTCCTGAAGGACGGGCGCGTGAAACTCACCGGCTGTTATTCCGAAAAAACCGGCAAAACCTATGACGCGACGGTGATTTTGGAGGACACCGGGGAGCGCATGAATTTCAGGCTAGAATTTGATTCGGGGACGAAAAAGCGTGGCGGATCATGAAACTTACAAAATACGAGCAGGAGACGATCATCTGCTATAACGAGGAAGAATCAACGGCCAGTGTTTATACGCATAATCAGAAACTCATCCAAAAGCTCAAACGGCTCTCGGAAAAATATCCCGACAAGGTGAAACCGGAGCGCCCGGAGCATCGCGGAGCCGTCAGCTATCTTGTCCCCAAACGCTGTGTCTCTGTCCGGGAACCGTACAGCGACCGGCGGCGCGAAGCCGACAGTTTACGGGCCAAAACAGCGAAAATACGCCCTCCCGACAGGAGCAAAAGCTCCAAAAACAAATAATAAGTGCGCTCCCGTAATAGGTTTCCCCCGGCCTGTGCGGGCGCGCGCTTTTTTCAATTCTATGAACTGAGAAAGGAGCAAAACTATGGCCGAAAAAAGTAAGGAACGGCTGAAGGAAATCACCGACAGTATCGAGCAGGGCATCCAAGACCTGTTCCAGAGCGACCGATACGCGCAGTACCTCCGTACCATGTCCCGGTTCCACCGTTATTCTGTCAACAATACCATGCTTATCTACATGCAGAAGCCCGACGCCACTCTTGTTGCCGGGTTTAATAAATGGCGCGATCAGTTCAGCCGAAACGTCATGCGGGGCGAAAAGGGAATCAAAATCATCGCGCCCACGCCGTTCAAAAAGAGAATCGAGGAAGAAAAGCTCGACCCGGACACCAAAATTCCCATGCTGGATGCGGACGGCAAGATCATCATGGAGGAAAAGGAAATCAAAATCCCCATGTATAAGGTAGTGTCGGTCTTTGACGTGTCGCAGACCGAGGGAAAGCCTCTGCCGACGCTGGTAAACGGCCTCACGGGAAATGTGAAGCAGTATGAGATTTTCATGGAGGCGCTGCGACGTTCGTCCCCTGTTCCACTTGCTTTTGAGGCAATGGAACCGAATACGGACGGCTATTTCAGCGAAAAAGACCAGCGCATCGCTATGCGGTCCGGTATGAGCGAGGTGCAGACCGTTTCTGCCGCCGTCCACGAAATCACTCACGCCACGCTGCATAACTATGAACAGGCCCGCCTTGCCGCCGCCAAGAGTGATGAAACCGCCGAACCGCCCAAGCCGAAAGACCGGCACACCGAGGAAGTGGAGGCCGAGAGCGTTTCTTACGCCGTCTGCCAGTATTACGGCATTCAGACCAGCGAAAACAGTTTCGGCTATATTGCCACATGGAGCCGCGATAAGGAGCTGCCGGAGCTGCGGGCCTCTCTGGAAACGATCAATAAAACCGCCTCCGGTCTGATCTCCGACATCGACCAAAACTTCCGCGAGGTCCTGAAAGAGTATGACAGCGTTCTGGAACAGTTCGCCGGGAATGTATATCAGTACACGGCCTCCGTCATGGAACCGCCGTTTCCTCTCAACTCCATGGAAGAAGAAGTCCCGGCTACCGTGGAAGATTTGAAAAGCGGCTACGGAAAAGACACGCGCGACGCCATCCTCAATGCCGCGAAGGTGGAGGGCGCGGCCTCCCCGGATGAGCTTCTTCGGCGTCTGGAGCAAATTGAGAAAATTTATCCCCCGAGGAAACCGAGGCGGTGTATCTGCTGGATGACGCTGCTTATCTTTATTTGAAGGAAAATGAGGACGGATACGGCTACACCCTTTACGATAAGGAGAGCCTGCGGGAAACGGCAAACGGGTTTGCTGATGAGGGTGTCAGTTCCATTCCAACCGCTTACGAACAGGTGCTTGCCCTTGAACACCTGACCCCCGCAACCTCAGAAAAGGTGCCGCCTGACATTCTAAACGAAATTGCCGTCGTGCGTGAACAGGACATACAGGAATATATCCGTAAAAATAATCTAAGCATGGGTGATCATCAGAATCCCGTACCGGAGGCACAAGATGCCCCTGCGTCAAAAGAAGTCGGTATGCTGCCGGACGCGCCGGAACAGGCGCTCGACGAATACCCCATGCCGGATTCGGAATTGACCGTGGCCGATCTGGAAACGTGCGGGTATCTGGACGGCGACCTGCTGCCGCTCTCCAAAGACCGGGCGCTGGAACTTTTTGAGCAGGATCTCACCGTTTACATGATAGAGGGCGACGGCGCAAGCATGGCGTTCGACCCGGATGAGATTCAGGCCCACAGCGGCCTATTTGCCGTGAGCCGCGAGGAATGGGAGGAAAGCCGGGAGTTTTCATCCGCTATAGAAGACCGGATGAAGCATCAGGAGCAGCGGGAAGCCGCTTTCCTGAAAACCTCTCAGGACGCGTTCGCCATTTATCAGGTGAAGGACGGCGACGAACTGCGGGATATCCGCTTTGAGCCGCGCAGTTGGCTGGAATCCAAGGGCATCGCCGTGGATCACGGCAACTACGACCTCGCTTACACTGCGCCGCTCACGGATCAAGGCAGCATGGATGACAGGCTGGGGGCATTGTGGGATCGGTTCAACAACGATCATCCCGCCGACTATCACAGGCCGAGCCTGTCCGTCAGCGACATCGTTGCCCTAAAGCAGAACGGCGTTGTATCCTGTCATTACGTTGACAGCTTCGGTTTTCAGGAGATTCCGGCCTTTCTGAAACCGGAAAATTACCTGAAAAGTGCGGAAATGTCGGTGGAGGACGATTACGACATGATCGACGGCATCATCGACAACGGAAAAAATCCCACCGTCGCGGAACTGGAACAACAGGCCAAAAACGGCCAGCCAATCTCGCTTCTGGAGCTTACCGAAGCGTCACGACGGGAAAGCGACGAAAAGAAAAAATCCGTCGTGGAACAGCTCAGGAGCCAGCCGGTCAGCCGGGAACACAAAAAAACAGCGCCCGACAGAGGCGCGGAAATGGAGCGGTGATATGTTTATCAACGACGAAATCAACCTGATGTGCATCTACGAAACCGGGACACGGAAGGGCCTGATCGCAGAGCTGACGCAGATGCGCGGCTATCTCGGCGCGGAGGAAACGGAGCTTCTGGCCCTGACAGATTCCGCGCTGGAAAAGCTCCGGAATATAAGTGATTCCGAATACGCCGAGCTTGACCTATTTCCGGATTTTGATTAATATGGGCTGACTATTAAAATAAAATGTGTTATAGTTGCTATATCAAATAATTCTTCTGGAGGTGCGAGATTATGAGCGACCGTCCAATCTTGTTAGATTACGCCCAAGAGCGCAGGAATAGTAATGAGATTCCCTTTATCTACGATAGTAAGCAAGACATTAATGTTTTAAAATCAGCACAAGGCAATTACCCATTCATCGATGCACCACTTTCCTCCGTTATGACACGTACTGAAACCCGCGTTAAGAGGGAAAGCGACGATGAAGAGTACAGCTGTTTGGAATTACTCACAAAAACAGAAGCTAACCGTGAGCGGGATGACGAAGAGCCTAGCACACCGATCTTGACAAAAACACGCGTTGATCGTGAACGTGTTAATGAACCAACGCAGACATTTCCAGAACTATATAGTAAAACTTTTGCTGATCGAGAACGAGATGATGAAGATGATTCTACTTATCACCAATAAGGAAGATATTACAGTTGACTTCATCGTTCAAAAATTAAAAGCGCGTGGCTGTAGCTATTATCGACTTAATACTGAAGATATCCCCAATATCGTAAATGTGCGATTTTCTATAAGCGACCACAAATATGAACTTTATGATCAAACAAAAAAATGTTGTATTGATTTAGATACTGTTTCTGCAGTTTACTTTAGAAGACCAAAGATATCAACATTAGAGTATATTTCCGCGATTGATAATTATGAGAGACAATATCTTAGGAATGAACTTTCATTTCTAATTGAGGGGATTTATAAGACACTAAGGCATGCTTTTTGGGTAAATAACGTCTATAAAATCCGAGAAGCAGAAAACAAAATATTGCAACTTCAAATTGCTCAGGAAATAGGGTTTACTATTCCATATTCAGTAATTTCAAATTGTGTTGATTCTGTTCAAGCAGTATTTACTAAACATCCCGGAGGCTGCATTACTAAACCAATTAAATCCGGGAATATGGGAATTAGCGATGACTCGAAAGTAATTTTCACATCAGAAATCGATAACGATTGTCTTAGGGAGTCAGAAAGGATTAAAGCCTTTCCTTTATTTATTCAGGAAAAAGTAAATAAAGGTTACGACATTCGTTGTATTGTGGTGGGTGAAAAGACATTTGCAGCAAAAATTGATTCTCAGGAAAGCGTTGATGGTAAAACAGACTGGAGAAAGACAAACGACTTTCTTCCTCATGATAGGATTGATTTACCATACGAAATTCACAAGAAGGCCATCTTAATAACGCAACGGCTTGGTCTTACATATTCTGCTATTGATTTTGTGCTAGATAAAAATGGAAAATACGTTTTTCTAGAATGTAATCCTAATGGACAATGGGCGTGGATTGAGAAAAGGCTCGGTTACCCAATCAGCGACAGTATAGTGGATGCTCTGCAAGAGGGTGGTTAACATTAAAAGGCCAAACTGGATAAAAATAAGAGATTTTTTTTGGCCAATGCTCGATGGAGAAGAAAAAAGTATATCTAATAAGTTGGAAGAGAGCGACTGCAATTTCCAAGATAATGAAAACTTAGATAAAGCCATCGAACTTGCTTTGTTGTATGCAAAGAGTGAGGATGAGCGCAGGTCAAGTGTTGAAACTAAAGCTGCGTTATTTGTGGGTACTTTTTCCTTGGCCGTCACTATACTCATAAGCGTTGTTAAGGATTTTATTCTTAATATGCGATCATACTCAATTGTGGTTCTGAGCATGATTGTTGCCTTTACAAGCATCATAATAATTTATCTCTGTCGTGCAGTGCTATACTCAATCGACGCGCTTAGCAGGAAAAGCTATTCAGCAATTGGTATCCCACAATTTATTTATACTGGAGATCCAAATTATAAGAAAAAGCTATTTTTGGAGATTCGGAATACTATATATTCTAATTTTAGAGCTATTAATCAAAAAGTAGATTCAATGACTATGGCTCAAGAATTTTTTAAGTGCGCAGTTCGAACTGTAATAATATTGGCGGTAATGCTTTTAATATTTTTCATCGTTGCATAACTGCCAATAGAAATTTGTTTCAGAGCAGCCTTCGGGCTGTTCTTTTTTTGTCCAAAAGACCGAAAGGAGGATTTTCAATATGCCGAGTAATGTGCAGGCTCTGGCGCAAATGGCCGACCACACGGCGACGCAGATCACCGCCAGTCACGAGAACTGGACGGATTTTCTGAAAACCGCCGCCCGGCTGTACAAATATCCGTACCATGAGCAGCTTATGATCTATGCCCAGCGCCCCGACGCAACAGCCTGCGCCGGATATGAGCTTTGGAACGAAAAAATGCGCCGGTACGTTCGGCGCGGCAGCAAGGGGATCGCGCTCATCGACGCCTCCGGTGACAAGCCGAGAATCCGGTACGTCTTTGATATTTCCGACACAGGAGACAGTGAGAATTCCCGCCGCCCTTACCTTTGGCAATATCGCCCGGAGCATGAGGACGCGGTTACGGCGGCGCTGGAACGGGAGTATACCGTTTCCGGCGAAAAAGGTCTTGCCGACCAGTTGGAACAGATCGCCGGACAGTTGGCAAACGAATATTGGCAGGACTATCAGTACGACATTCTTCACATCGTTGACGGCAGCTTTTTAGAGGAATATGATGAGTTCAACATCGGAGCGCAGTTCCGAAGCGCCGCTGCCGTCAGCATCACTTACGCGGTTTTGTCCCGCTGCGGCCTCGATCCCGACGAATACTTTGAGCATGAGGACTTTCTGAGCATCTTCGATTTCAACACGCCCGATACCGTTGCCGCTCTTGGCACGGCGGTCAGCAAACAGTCAGAACGGGTGCTGCGGCAGATCGAAGTCACCGTCAAGAATTATGAACGCGAACACCTCGCGGAAAGGAGCGCCACACATGGAGAACAACCTGACCTACACGAAGAGCGGGGATTACCTGATTCCCGACCTGACGATCACGGAGCAGACGGAGAACATCGGGAAATACGGGAGGATGCGGAAAAATTATCTGAAGGAGCACCGTCCGGTCCTGTACAACAGCCTGCTGCTGTCGGAGAAGCTGTACCCGCACCTGTTGGAGACCGAACGGACGGCGACGGCACGGTTGGAGCGCATGCTGCCGGAGCTGATGAAATCGGCGGGCGTGACGGAAAACCTGAAAGCGTCCGATCCGATGCGCTGGGTGGGCCTCATGAACGACCTGAAAGCTCAGGCCGAGGAAACGATTCTGACGGAGCTTATTTACAGCTAAGTTTCTTCCCGTCGGAGCAGGAACAAATACAGAAGATTGACGAAGCGGAGAGCGAAAAGCCCTCCGCTTTTTCCATGCCCGCGCCGCAGAAGCCGGAAAAAAGCGGCACGGCCCAGGCCGACATTGACGCCGCCATTCAGGAATGGAACGGCGATATCGAAAACAAACACGCCGTTGCCGAGTATATGCGGGAACATGCCCGCGACAAGAACACGGCGGCTTTTCTGCGTACCGAGTACGGTGACAATCTTCCGGCGTTTCCCGTAACCGAGGGCAGCACATCGACGGACTTGCCGTGGCCGAAGGTGCAGCGGCGAATCGCCCAGCTCATCCGGGAAAATCGGTTTTACACGCAGGAAGAACAGCCCGCTCCGCCCGATCTGAGTGGACAGCCGATCACCCGCACCAGCGACACCATAACCATCGGAAACGGCGTCGCTTCCCATGAAGTGGACATAACGCTTTCTGACGAGCAGTGGGCAGCGTTACAGCGGGCGGTTCCCGACAGCGCCGCAATCCAACTCCCCTACAAGGTGGGCGACACGGTATATCTGGATAGTAAGCCGTTTGAGGTCACCAAAATCGGCAGTTCGGACGTCCAGCTCCGCGACCCGGCACTTGCCTATCCCATTTTCCGCGCCGAGAGCCGTGAAAACTTTGAAAATATGCTGCGCCGGGATTCCCGGAACGGCCCCATTACGGAATTTCTGGCTGCGGACTTGGAGCACACGGACGCCGATCTGCGGGAGGCCCTGACATCCGGCCTGTTGGAACAGCGGAACAAGGAAAATATTGCGGGATACTTCCGCAAAAACGAGGGCAATACCCGCGTGGCCCAGCGTCTTTCCGAAACTTACGCCGGTACTTCCGATACGATGGAGCTTACCACAGGCGAGGTGGCGGATCTTTTTGCCACCACCACGGGATTTGAAATCAACATCCATGACAAATATAACAGCAAGCGAAGCGCCCGGTGGGAGGAAATCGCCCCAATCCTCCGCGCCCTATATCAGCGGGAACAGGACGGCTTTTCCCATGAACCGGCTCTGCGGGAATCTGCGAATCTGGACGATACTCATCCTTCAACAGAAGTCACGTTGCCGGAAACTGGCATGGTTCTCCCCGGAGAAACCGTCACCGTAAAAGAACACATCGCACCGGAGCAACCCGCCGCCGGAAACTTCCGCATCACCGATGATCATCTGGGCGAGGGCGGCGCGAAAACCAAGTACGGATACAATATCGCCGCTATCCGCATCCTGAAACAGATCGAGGCTGAGGGCCGCACGGCGACGTCAAACGAACAGGAGACCCTTTCCCGGTACGTCGGCTGGGGCGGCATCCCGCAGGCGTTCGATCCGGACAATGCCGCATGGTCAAAAGAATACGCGGAGCTGGTCGGCGCGCTCACCGCCGAGGAATACGAAATGGCGCGGGCCTCCACCCTGAACGCCCATTACACCAGCCCCACGGTAATCCGGGCCATCTATGTGGCTGTCGGCAACATGGGCTTTCAAACCGGCAATATTCTGGAACCGGCCTGCGGCGTCGGCAACTTCTTCGGCCTGCTGCCGGAGAGCATGGCGGCATCCCGGCTCTACGGCGTGGAACTGGACAGCATCACGGGCCGGATCGCAAAACAGCTTTATCCGAATGCCAATATCACCGTGGCAGGTTTTGAAACCACCGATCGGCACGACTTTTTTGACCTCGCCGTAGGCAACGTGCCGTTCGGTAGTTACAAGGTTTCCGACCGGGCCTATGACAAGCTCGGTTTTTCGATCCACGATTATTTCTTTGCCAAAACGCTCGACCAGGTGCGTCCGGGCGGCGTGATCGCGTTCGTGACCTCGCGCTATACGATGGATAAACAGTCTCCGGAAGTGCGGCGGTACATCGCCCAGCGCGCGGACTTGCTGGGCGCGATTCGTCTGCCCAGCAACGCTTTCAAGGCCAATGCCGGAACGGAAGTCACCACCGATATTCTCTTTCTTCAAAAGCGCGACCGTCCCATCGTCATCGAACCCGATTGGGTCCATTTGGGCCAGACCGAAGATGGGATTCCCGTAAACAGCTATTTTGCCGATCATCCCGAAATGGTGCTTGGGACTATCCAATGGGACGAAAGCATGTACGGCGACAAGATGGAAACGACATGCGAACCATTCCCCGACGCCGATCTTGCACATCAGCTCCATGAGGCGGTTGCCCACCTTCAGGGGCAGATTGAAGAAGCGGAGCTGCCCGATCTCGGTGAAGATGAGGAAATCGACGATTCCATCCCGGCTGACCCCGACGTGAAAAACTACTCGTACACAGTCGTAGACGGCGAGTTGTATTATCGGGAGAATTCCCGCATGGTGCGGCCGGAGTTGAACGAAACCGCCAAAGCACGCGTCATGGGTATGGTGGAACTGCGGGGCTGTGTGCAGAAGCTCATCAACCTCCAGTTGGATGAATACACAGCAGATGTGGCGATTTTTCAGGCGCAGGCGGAGCTGAACCGGCTCTACGACGCTTTCACCGCGAAATACGGCCTCATCAACTCGCGGGGCAACAGTCTCGCGTTTGCGGAGGATTCTTCGTACTATCTGCTCTGTTCTCTGGAAGTGATCGACGAGGACGGCAATCTGGAACGCAAGGCCGACATGTTCACTAAGCGCACCATCCGGCAGCGAAAAATCGTCACTGCCGTGGACACCGCGTCGGAAGCGCTCTCGCTCTCCATCGCGGAAAAGGCGCGGGTAGACATGGACTACATGGCATCCCTCACCGGTAATACGCCGGAGGCGCTGGCCGACGAGCTGCGGGGCGTCATCTTCCGCAATTTGGGCGAACAGGACCCGGCAAGCGTTCCGAAAGCCTTTTACAATCTGGACAACATCCCGTTTGTCACCGCCGACGAATACCTCTCCGGCAACGTGCGCCGCAAGCTGCGGCTGGCCAAGGCTTTGGCGGAAATGCGGCCCGACCTTGCGGAGAAAATCGCCCCCAACATCGAGGCGCTGGAAGCCGCGCAGCCGAAGGACCTCGACGCCTCGGAAATTGAAGTGCGCCTCGGCGCGACGTGGATCGACAAAGGGTACATTGAGCAGTTTATGGAGGAACTTTTAAACCCGCCGTCCGGTGTGCGCAACGGCATCCGGGTAAACTACTCCACATTTACAGCGGAGTGGGCTATCTCGGGCAAAAACAGCGTCGGCTACAATAACGTGGCGGCTTACGTCACCTACGGCACCGACCGGGCCAACGCTTACCGGATTTTGGAGGATACGCTCAATCTCCGGGACACACGGATCTATGATACCGTGACCGACCCGGACGGCAAGGAGCGCCGCGTCCTCAACTCCAAGGAAACCACCCTCGCCCAGCAGAAACAGCAGGCTATCAAGGACGCTTTTCACAACTGGATTTGGAAAGACCCGGAGCGCCGTCAGACCCTGACGAAAAAATACAACGAACTGTTCAATTCCAGCCGCCCACGTGAATACGACGGGCGGCATCTTGTATTTCCCGGCATGAATCCCGAAATCAAGCTGCGGGAGCATCAATTAAACGCCGTGGCGCACCAGCTTTACGGCGGGAACACCCTGCTGGCGCACGTCGTGGGCGCAGGCAAAACCTATGAAATGATTGCCGCCGCGATGGAGGGAAAACGGCTGGGGCTGTGCCAGAAATCCCTGTTCGCCGTTCCGAACCACCTGACGGAACAGTGGGCTTCCGAATTCCTGCGGCTGTACCCTTCGGCCAACATTCTCGTCACTACCAAAAAGGATTTTGAGAAACGCAACCGCAAGAAATTCTGCGCCCGGATCGCCACCGGCGACTACGACGCGATCATCATGGGTCATTCGCAGTTTGAGAAAATCCCCGTCTCGCTGGAACGTCAAAAACGGCTGATTCAGGAGCAGATCTGGGAAATTGAAAACGGGCTGGAAGAACTCAAAGACAGCGGCGCAGAGCAGTTTACCATTAAGCAATTGGAGCGCACGAAAAAAGGGCTGGAGGCCCGGTTGAAGCGGCTCAACGACAACTCCCGCAAGGATGATGTCGTCACCTTTGAACAGCTCGGCGTGGACCGTCTGTTCGTGGATGAAGCGCACAATTACAAAAATCTGTTTCTCTACACCAAGATGCGCAACGTGGCGGGCCTCTCCACCACCGACGCGCAAAAGTCCAGCGACATGTTTCTGAAATGCCGGTATCTCGACGAGATCACGCACAGCCGGGGCGTCGTGTTCGCCACCGGAACGCCGGTCAGCAACTCGATGACCGAACTTTACACAATGATGCGTTACCTCCAGTACGAAACCCTGAAAGAGCGGAATCTCGTTCATTTCGACTGCTGGGCGTCCACCTTTGGCGAAACCGTGACGGCCATCGAACTGGCCCCGGAGGGGACCGGCTACCGGGCGCGGACGCGCTTTGCCCGGTTCTACAACCTGCCGGAGCTGATGCTGCTGTTCAAGGAAGCGGCGGACATCAAGACCGCCGACCAGCTCAACCTTCCCACGCCGAAAGCCGTTTACCACAACGAAGTCGCGCAGCCCTCTGAAATTCAGAAGGAGATGGTGAAAAAGCTCTCGGAGCGCGCCGCCGCCGTCCATTCCGGTGCCGTTGACCCAACCGTGGACAATATGCTGAAAATCACCTCGGACGGGCGCAAGCTCGGCCTCGATCAGCGCGTCATCAACCCCATGCTTCCCGACGATCCCGGCAGCAAGGTCAACATGTGCGTCAACAACGTTTTCCGATTCTGGCACGACGGACAGGACAAAAAGCTGACGCAGCTCGTCTTCTGCGACATTTCCACCCCGAAGGGCCGCGCCGCCGCCAAGGAAAACCGGGCGGTCCGGGCCGGAGGAAAACTCGCGGGCGGCACGGAACTTCACGCCTTGCAGGATGCCACGTCGGAGGCTGACGCACCGGAACCGTTCAGCGTTTACTCGGATATCCGGGATAAGCTCATCGCGCGGGGCGTCCCCGCCGAACAGATTGCGTTCATCCACGATGCCGACACCGAAGTGAAAAAAAAGGAGTTGTTTGCGAAAGTGCGCGTCGGACAGGTGCGCGTCCTCATGGGCAGCACCGCCAAGATGGGGGCCGGGATGAACGTGCAGGACCTTTTGATTGCCTCCCACGATCTCGATTGCCCGTGGCGTCCCGGCGATCTGGAACAGCGGTCCGGGCGCATCATCCGGCAGTACAACACCAACCCCGAAGGGCATATCTTCCGTTACGTCACCGAAGGGACATTCGATTCGTACCTCTGGCAGGCCGTGGAAAATAAGCAGAAATTTATTTCGCAGATCATGACCAGCAAAAGCCCCGTCCGCTCCTGTGAGGACATCGACGAAACGGCGCTCTCCTACGCGGAAATCAAGGCCCTGTGCGCCGGGGACGAGCGGATCAAGGAGAAGATGGATCTCGATATGGACGTGGCCAAGCTGAAACTCATGAAAGCCAACCATCAGAGCCAGCAATTCCGGCTGGAGGATAATCTGCTCAAATATTTTCCGGAGGAAATCGAGCGGAATAAAGGGTTCATCAAGGGCCTGGAAACGGATATGGCGACGCTGGAGGCGCACCCGCATCCCAAAGACGGCTTTGCCGGAATGGTGGTGCGGGGCGATTCCCTCACCGACAAAGACAACGCCGGTGCCGCCATTCTGGAAGCCTGCAAGGAGGTCAAGGGATTGGAGCCGATGGAAATCGGCAGCTATCGGGGCTTTACAATGTCGCTGTCCGTGGAGGGGTTCGGACAGGATTTCATTCTCACCCTCAAAGGGCAGATGACCCATCGGGTAACTCTTGGTAAGGACGAGCGCGGCAATCTGATCCGTATCGACAACGCGCTTTCCGATATGCCGAAGCGGCTGCAGAATGTCCACGCGCAGCTCGATAATCTTCATTCGCAGATGGATGCAGCAAAGGCCGAGATTGGCAAGCCGTTCCCACAGGAACAGGAGCTTGCGCAAAAAAGCGGCCACCTCGCGGAGCTGAACGCGCTGCTGGATATTGACAGCCGCGCCCCCGCCCAGCGGCAGGCGTCGGAGGTCATGACGAAAAGCGAAAGACCCTCCGTGCTGGAAAGCCTGAAAACACCCTGCGTCTGCGGGACGGGTAAAAAACTGAAACACGAATTGGCACGATAAGAAACGGCTCCAACACAGAATTATTTTGTGTCGGAGCCGTCATTGCGGGCGGCTGCGGCCTTTGCCTTGCGTTTCTGCTTTTGCTCGGTTTTCTTCCGGCGTTTTTCATCTATTTCATGCAGCCAGACGCCGACCGGCGCTTTCCACGGTTCGCTTTTATTGGGGATGTTTTTCACAAGGCTGCGCGGGTTCAGGCCGAGCCTTTTTGCCAGCTCAATGTCCTCGTTATTCAGACGGCATTTCTTTTTCGCGTCTTGCCACATCTGTTCACTGTATGCCATTCGCACACCCCCATTTTCTATCGCAAATTATATCATAAATCAGGCCAAAAGAATCAGGAGGTTAAAATGAATATGATACCTGTCTACAAATATCCCGCCGCCTATGCGCGGGAACATGGCGCGATAGAACAATATCGCGCGTCCCACAAAGCGAACGTAGCCTGTAAGAACGCAATCGAAACGGCTATCCGGGACAATTACCGCGATAACTGCCTCGGAAAAGACGCGGCAAAACAGGTTACTGAACAATTTGGTTATGAGCGGACTTTTTATGTGCTGGCAAATACGGTACAGTTGAAGGATTGGGACGGGCGCATTTCCCGCGACAATAAGGATTGGGCAAAAACCATTTCGATATTTGCAGATAAAAATTATTTTGGGGAGGATCGGCGCACATCGTTTGAAGTGGATTCATGCAACCCCGGCCTCACGGATATTTTCATCAACGAGGCGCGGCGCGAATACCTGCTGGCACAGCCGCTGACCAAAGAGGACATTCAGTCGGAGGCAGCGCGACTGCTCCGGCGTCTGCAATCCGAGCGTGAGCCGAACAATCCAAGCGGTACACATTTCATGGCGCAGATTTCGCCGGATTTTCTGATCCGTGCTTCCACCAAGGACCACGACCGGCTGTTCGCGCTGCTGCCGTTCAAGTCCCTGACGTTCTCCACACTCAAAGACCGAAAAGGGATTTTCGCGTTCATCCAAAAGGATGAAAACCGCGACCAGCCGCTTCGCCAGCGCAAGCCGTCTGTCCGAAAAAAGCTGCAAAAAACACAGGCCGAGCCAAAGCCGCCTGCCTCATCCAAGGGCAAAGAAATGGAGCTGTAACATGGCAAACCGCAACCGGAAAATCCAGCTCAAATTCCGTGTTACCCCGCAGGAGCGTGAAATGATCGAACAGAAGATGGTGCAGTTCGGCACGAAAAATATGGCGGCGTATCTCCGCAAAATCTCCATCGACGGGTATGTGGTGAAGCTCGAACTGCCGGAGCTGAAGGAGATGGTTTCCATCCTGCGTCGGTCCAGCAACAACCTGAACCAGCTTACCAAACGGGTGCATGAAATGGGGCGCGTTTACGATGCTGATTTGGAGGATATCGTCCAAAATCAGGAGCGGTTATGGCAGGCGGCTAACGATATTCTCGCTGTGCTTGCGAAGTTGAAATAGGGGCGTATGCCTCGAAAAGTGGGGCGGTTTATATCGTGTAAGCCGCCTCGCTATTTTTTGTCCGCATCCTTGCAAAAAACGGCATAGGCGTTATAGTTGTATTAGAAATTGTAAAGGGGGCCGATTTTATGAGGCTGATACTGAAAATACTTGTCGCTCCGGTCATTGTGGTTCTGACCGTTTTCGTCTGGATCTGCTCCGCTCTGCTGTACTGCTCGGCGTGGGTGTTCGGCCTTGCTGGGACGGTCCTCGGTATCTTTGGTGTGCTGGCGCTGATTACTCATCAGGTAACAAACGGGATAATCCTGCTGATGATGGCGTTCCTCGTCAGTCCATATGGAATCCCGATGGCGGCGGCGTGGCTGATCGGCAAGATACAGGACTTGCGATACGCGATTCAGGACCGGGTTTACGGCTGAAAAAGGATCACTTGAAAATCTAAGTATAAACATGATGGGAAGCTTATTTATGCAGTCCCAACGTAGAAAATGTTCAGCTCAGTCGCACTGAGCTGTTGCTTTGCTTATATATGCTATATAAGTTTTACTTTTTGCAATTCAAAATTAGGGTTATCCCGTTCCAATGTCATCTGATAAATATGACATAAACCTTTTGACGCCTCTCCTATTTTAAGGAGATCCTGAGCATACTCAGGTTTACAATTTAGTCCAATATAAATTTTGCTTGCTATTAAAGGGAAATCACTATCAGGATGAATAATTCTATATTCGTTTTCATGACTCCAACTTTTATGTTTTGCTGCAAAAGATAGCAATAAACATTGTAACAGGGCACTATCTTCTCCATCCGGCTCTATTCCTTCGTACTTATATTTTCCAAATGCGTTTATTACACGTGTGACGATTGAATCAGCACACTGCCTGTCAGATTCATAACTTACAGGGAAAATATACTTTTTCTGCATATCAGATAATATGTACTCCACACAAAACCCTTGATGGTTGTTAGCGTAGTACGCCCACATAGGCATATTCTGTTCATTTGTATCCGAAAGACAAGTCGCGCGCCAAAAATTTCTTAGATTATCATAGTATTCATGAATTAGGTCGATGTCCCATCCCTTCTGCGCCAAATTATCTTGATTGAATATTAGGAACTTACCTTCAAAAGGGTCATTAAAACTGCTTAGTGTACTGAGGTACATTTTACTTTCGCTTATATACTGAATTTTAGCGGCGTTAAGTACGCAATCATTGCTTAATGAAAAATACTTGTACAAAACAGTTGGGATTTTTCTAATTTTCAATTTAACGGCTTCAAGTAATTGCCCTGATTCTATATATTCTAAATATTTATGATAGTCATCCGCATTCATTAATAAAATCTCCTTTGATCACCATCGTTTGGGCATTCCGGCAGTAACCGCTTTTTGTTTTGCCGCTTAACTCCATTAGGGCAATACATAGTTTTGTATGCCTAAGATATCAGTCTTATTTTTATAATCATATACTATTGCCACACTATATTCTGCTCTCGTGACAGCGACATAGAACTTTGATCGGCTTTCAAAGGCGAGTTTTGAACTATGGTCATTAATCCAATCAACCATAGATTTTGTCGGATAAATCAAGACTCTGCTGCGTGTCATACCTTTAGATTCGCCGAAATTAAAGACTTCATATCGAGGATTAACAGTCGTAGCCACGCTATATCTTAATTGAGAGGGACGATACCGTTTAAGATACTCATCGACGTCGGCTGGTTTTACGAAGAAGACACCATCGTGGCCGGTCGGTTTTTTTTCGTCGGCATCACAAGGCTCGTGCTCAGGGAAGATGCTATTTGCATAGGTGCATATGGCCTGACAATTCCGATGTGTCGTTTTAAGCGAGGTCTTGTCGATTTCAGTGACCGTATCCTTGCATTTATCGCAGATAAATTGCTCAATCTGACTTTCGGTATATTTATTGTTTTTGGCCTCTTCATGCGTGTGGTATGTTACCTGCCGGGGATCGCCCACCATGATAATATTACTCGGAGTTTGCAAGAGTAAATGAATCAGTTCAAGGTCGTACCCGGCTAAATCCTGTATCTCGTCAATATAGATATGGGGATAAATGCGGCTAATCCGATCAATGATCAGCCCTTTTGTTTTCTCGTTGACGACATAAGCAAACTTGGCGATTTTATCGGAGTAAATTTTCATGTCTGAACTGAAGTAATAATGCCTGACATCGGCTTCCGAAAAATAGACTGGAAAACCCCGCTTGCTATTAAATCTAAAACCCGATTTATTATTAACCAGCATTAGCCCCATAACGTTAGCCGCCATCAGAATGTCCTGATACGGTTTGACGCCGTGCTGTAATAAAAATGAAAACCACGTTTGAACGGTCACATTCTCAGGAATAGAGCCGTTTAATTTAATGAATTTTGCCCTGATCTCACGCTCATTTGCATCCGTAAAAGTCGTGATCAGGACTTTATCGGCTTTAATTTTGAGGGATTCTTTTACTAAATATGTCGTCTTACCCGAACCGGCGGCGGCGATAATCAGCTTATTCATCAGTCGTTTTTTATTGCCTCCAAAATGTAGTCTGGAAATGCAATCGTCTCTGACGTATCAAAAATGGCTATCGCGCAGTCGGTTTTGTTTTGCTTCATATACTTCCGTAGGTCATCATCGGTAGCATATATCGTCTTAAATATCTTGTTAAATAAGTTTCGGCTATTAGCCTTGAGTAACTTAGGCTCGAGCGTATTGTAGTTATAATCGTTTTTCCCGATTTTCAACGTGCCGGAATCTACCGCCTCATCAAAGCAAATTTTGATGAACGGTTTTTTGTTATTTCCTAAATAATCGGCATATTTCTTTTTAAGTGCATCGATGTCGCCGTCATTGTCGGTTACGACTGCCGTTGGCCTTTTTAAACATTTAGCAATTTCAAGGAATCTCAAAAATGACGTGCCGACCGAAATAACGTCAATGCCATCTTGAATCGGCAGGTGGCCACCGTGCTGCTGTATATAGGCTTTTTGAACCACCAACTCATCTGAATCACCTTCGACAAGGATGGCCTTTTTACAGAGCATCAACCTTAACGTGTCATAACCGGCAATTTTTTTGAAGAAACCGGCGGAGTCGAGGTCTTTAATCTTTACCGTCTCGTGATTATCCAGCAGTACAATGTTATTCAAGTCCAGCTTATTGGCCACGAAGCTGCTATGTGTGGATATGATGATCTGCTTGTCGGAGTATTTCCCCTCAATTGCAGCAATGAGTTGGTTTAGCTTGGAGTAGGACAGATGGCTTTCAGGCTCCTCTAAAAGAATAATGCTGGCATTCTGAGCACGCTTATGAGTCAACGCTAGTTCTGTTTTTACCACGCACTGAGCGCCCTTACCGATATAGCCGAATGGAATTTCATCTACTTGTGTTACCAAGCTGTTTTCCCAGGCATTTTTCGTCCCGAGGTCAACCGAGATCGAGACTTTACCGTCAATGATGGTAGATTCCTTACTGATCCTATCGTTAATGGCCTTGATGGCCTCGTCCTTAACAAAGCCGTCGCGCATATTTCGATGAGCTTGGGCCACTGAGGTTATTTCTTCGGGTGAGAGCAAATCCTTGACAATACGTGAAATATAGACATCCGAGCCATTTTGGTAGCGGTAGTTTGACGAGTCGATCATGGCCGATTTGATCGGGATACTCCTAACTGTTATCGAATCGCGGGCAAAAGATGTCCATGAAGCTTCATAATATTCAATTGGCAGACTGGAGAGCTGCTTAGAATCCACGACTTTTTGGTATTCGTCGTTATATTTGTCGTTATAGGCGATTTTGAATTGCAGTCCCTCGGCTTTTGTGGCATGATCGGTGTTTAAGTTACCTTCAAATACCGGATCGATTGAGCCATCAAAGTATATTTCAATCAATACGGACGGTGGCTCGATAGGCACTCCATCATTAACCGATTGCAGATATTCTTCAATAACCTCGTTATTGAACAAATATTGTGATAGCTCGTTATGTATATACTTTCCGCCGTATAGCCCCGTTAAAGCGAGATGAATAGCCTCAAGAATGGTCGATTTGCCGGTCTCGTTGTTACCGACGAGAATATTCAAGCCCTTATTCAACTCAAGCGTAAACAGACCCTTAAAACCTTTGAAGTTACAAATTTTAATTTTTGAGATAGCCACGTCATCAACTCCCTATATTCTCTAAAGTGAGTGTATCACACAATCTTCAAAACCTGATGCACATTATTAAGGAGTCTGTAATTACTGATTTTCACTGCCTTAAGTTTCATATCTTTACACCCCTTAAAAATCCCAAATATTGCTATGATAAGCTGCTGGCTGAACTTCTCATTTTATCTACACATGGCACCTAACTCTAGGGTGGCTCATTTTGATTCGGTAAATTGTTACATATATTATAGCAAATTCGACTGTAATTTGTAAGTCGTCCACATGTTTTTTCCTAAAAATTAGTTTGGAAAGCTTTATAGCTTCCTTTTTATTTTATAGGGGGAGTGTTTATGGCAACGACGCGGCTGATGCCACTGCATACCGGCAAGGGCCGGGACGTCGGCACGGCGATCAGGGATATTATTGATTACGCGGAGAACCCGGAGAAAACGGATTACGGTAGGCTCATCACCGACTATGAATGCGACAGTCGGACAGCCGACACCGAGTTCCTTCTTTCCAAACGGCAGTATGCTGCACTCACCGGCAGGACACGCGGCGCGGATGATGTAATCGCCTACCATCTCCGACAGTCCTTTGTCCCCGGTGAGACCACGCCGGAGGAAGCAAACCGAATCGGCTGTGAGCTTGCCAGACGCTTTACGAATGGGAACCATGCTTTCGTTGTCTGTACCCACATCGACAAACACCACATTCATAATCATATCATCTGGAATTCCACGTCCCTCGACTGCACACGGAAGTTCCGAAACTTTTGGGGAAGCACCAGAGCCGTGCGGCGGCTGAATGATACGCTGTGCATCGAGAACGGTCTGTCCATCGTGGAGAATCCGCAGCGGCACGGCAAGAGCTACAACAAGTGGCTGGGCGATCAGGCAAAGCCCTCAAACCGGGAACTTTTGCGTGTGGCATTAGACGCGGCTCTCGCCCAAAAGCCCTCCGATTTTGACGCGCTCCTGAAGCTCTTGCGGGATGCCGGATATGAAATCAAACCGGGAAAAGTCCCCGCCCTGCGCGGGAAAAATCAGAAGCGGTTTATCCGGCTGGATACGCTGGGCAGCGGTTACAGTGAAGCGGAGCTTCGGGCCGTTCTCTCCGGCGAAAAAGCACACACACCGCGCAAAAAAATCATCCGGCCCACGCCGGAAAAACAAGTCAATCTGCTGGTGGATATTCAGGCCAAGCTCCGCGCAGGAAAAGGCATCGGTTACGAACGCTGGGCCAAGGTGTTCAACCTCAAGCAGATGGCGCAGACGGTGAACTATCTGACCGAGCACAGTCTGCTGGAATATGACACGCTTGCTGCTAAAACGGCATCGGCAATCGCCCGGTATAATGAACTGTCCGCGCAGATCAAGGCGGCTGAGACACGGCTTGCCGAGATTGCCATTCTGAAAACGCAGATCATCAATTATGCCAAAACCCGCGATACCTATGTCGCGTATCGTAAGGCCGGCTACTCTAAAACTTTTCTCGCGGAGCATGAGAGCGACATTCTTTTGCATAAGGCGGCAAAGAAAGCGTTCGACGAGCTGAGCGTGAAAAAACTCCCCACCGTCAGGAGCTTACAGGCTGAATACGCGGCGCTTCTGGCAGAGAAAAAGACGGCTTACGCTGACTATCGCAAGGTCCGCAACGAAATGAAAGAGCTGTTGACCGTGAAAGCAAACGTCGATCATCTGCTTGGCTCCGACAGGCGCGAAGCGGAGAAAGAAAAAGAGCATGACCGATAATAATATGGTCATGCTCTGAATGCACCGAAAATAAGCAGCCGTCGGTTTTCGTTTTTACCATCCTCGCATAAGCTGTTTCAGCTTATCCTTTTTATCAAGAACTGTCGCACAGGCTTCCCAATTATCTGTATGTGGAGGAATCGTCTCATACTTGATCGAAAAAGGATTTTGTTTTGGCAAAGCGTCGATTCGTTCCTTTGCTTGTTCTTCATTGTTAAGGGCAATATCAATCCAGACATCTTCCAGAGTGTCCGGAATTTGGCCGAACATATTGTAGATGTCATTCAAGCGATTGGACAAAACTTTATGCACTTTATCCTCAACAGAATCCTTGTAGCGAAGATTAAAAATGCGTACGCAGTCGCTGAGTTGGCCGATACGCTGAATGCGTCCCTTTCTTTGTTCCAATCTTGTTGGGTTCCAGGGCAAATCAAGGTTAATAAGCGTAGAAAGGGTTTGCAGGTTCAAGCCTTCGCTGGCGGCGTCCGTTCCAACAAGTATCTTTATCTTTCGTTCCTTGACCAACGCTTTGATGTCGTCTTTTGACATCTTTTCAAATTTCATATTGAAGTAGCCGCCGGATTTATCACCGCCAGCGTAAAGGCCAATTACTGTATCTGGAATGTCCTTTGACAAGTTTTCAGCCAAAAAGTGAGCACTATCAAAATATTGTGAAAAGATGATACAACCACGTTCTTTCCATGGAATATCATTTTCTCCTGTACCCTTTTGAAGAATCTCCAACACTTTTCCGTACTTAGGATCGCTATCCCGATTCATTGAAAGAATTCTCACAAGTTCACGCAGGCATTCGGTTTCTTCAATAGTAAGTTCCTTTACTTCGCTGTAGTTCTCGTCGTCATCGTCGTCATCCTCAAAGGTGAAATCAAATTCATCTACAAGAATTTGGCGGCCTTCTTCCGTCCATGCAAGCATCTTTTTTGCAGTATTTTCGCCGGAAAGGATTGTGCTGCCAATACGCTTCAGCATCAAGGTTGACATGAAACCGCCAGCCTTTACTCTCTTTGATAGGAGCGAACAAAACTCTTGTGCTTTTTGGTAAGCCTGTTTTAAGTAACCCTCAAGTGGAATTGCATCATCGTCGTGCTCACCAAAAAGCATCAAATCAATCTTCTTTAGATATGGCTCTCCGGTTGTAGGATTGATTGAGTTTTCAAGAAAGTCTCTCGTTCTTCTTACAATATGCCGAATGTATGGATTAAAGTTGTAAACAAAACCATCTGTGTTATATAATGTTTTGATCTTGTTCTTTATTGACATCCGACCATTTATATATACATCCGGAGGCAAAACGAACGTATCATCCGGGACGTCAAGCGAGTCACGAAGGCTGTTGATTTTATGCGCACCGGGAGACCTTTCCGGGAAAGGGTTTCTCATGATATCCCACATAGTTATTTCGCTTTCTGGAATAGGCGTTTTTCCGCAAACCATGTCCAGCATAAGCTGTGGCTTTTTATGCCATTCACTGTAGATATCGCCCATAACTTTTTGTGTGGGCAAACTGAGCGCGTTGATAAGGTCAAATGCTTCAATTGTATTAACCTGAACCGGTGTAGCCGTTGCAAGCAACATGCTTTTAGTTCTGAAGGTAATTTGATTGAGAAATTGGAGCAAATAGTTCGGATCAGCTTTATGCGTGTCCGGGTCTTTTGTCGGATTCCTGCGCCGTGCTCTATGGGCCTCATCTAGGATGACACATTCGTAGTCTTTTTGGAGTAGTAAGTCGAATGCTTCTGTATGCCGAGCGACTAGCCCCTGCGAAATTATTCCAATCCTTCTGGGGCATTTCAAAATTGAACGGGTATTGTCAGCCTGATAAAAATATCCAGTCTCATCCTGCCACCCCCGACCGGTCCAAACGGCATTTGGCATATCGAGCAATGTGTTCATTTCATCCTGCCATTGGAACAGCAGGGTTTTCGGAACAATGATGAGAATAGGCTTGTCTCCATACAATGCCATTAACTTTGCAGACATGGCAAGCTGCACAGTTTTTCCGAGGCCAACCTGATCGGCAAGCAGATATCGGGCACCACCCGGCTTTTGATGCGCACAAAAAGCGAGCTCTACAAAGTACTTCTGGTGCTCCCATAGCCCAAACTCTTTACGAAATACTGGCTCTTCAACAGTTGCTTCCGGAATTTTGTCCTCCGGCTGGCTTCTCCACTTTTCGAGAGGAACCACCGTGCGTCTGGAAAGACGGTCTATATCATCAATTACAAAATTGCAAAGATTCACCGCGTATTTATTGTTCCAGAAAAAGTCGAACTCATTTTGAACCCATTGAACAGCTTCATCGGAATTATCTTCCCAGACCATTTCATAGTTCAGTTTGAAGGCGCTTTTTGTTTCATTGATGCTGCCGATAAAGCTTGTCTTTGAGCCATTTTCGTAAGTGATGACGCCAGCTTTTCCATGCATTAATCCATATGCCTCATCAGGGATCACGCGTACCTGAAGTTTTTCACTTCTCAGCAGACGATACAATCTTGCCAAACGAGCACAGCACTCAGGTGAAGTGTATTTGTTTTCCGGTTCATACCCACACCATTCCTGTTTCATGCGCTGCACGAATGAAGCCGTTTCGACATCTTCTGCAGAAAGATGTGAATTGCATATTACACGAGCAGTTCCGGAAATGGCTTCGATACTCTCTCCGGCAACTTCCAGAATAGAAGAGCAGAAATAGCCTGCAATTCGGTCATAGTTTTTCGCACTGATGAGTTTTTTGTTCAGAAATGATTCATCTAACCGGCTGAGCCGAGAAGAATATCGATTCACCATTCGTCTTCACCTTTCTTCAAATACTGTCATGCGTAACAAGTGCCAGCAGTAATTCTGCCATATTTGAAGAATTTGCCCAGTGCGGTTGCATGTTACTAATGTCTTTGTTATCAACAAGGAAAGTCAAAATCTGCATAATCATTTCACGCTTGTCCCAATAATTGCTGGTCTCATTCTTTAAATAACCAAGTGCTTTATTGGGGTTCATGTCTTCTTTGATGCCAGTGTAAATTGCTGCAAAGATTGTTCTCATAAGAGAGTTTTCAAAATCCGGCACATCCCCAATAGTGCGACTGGCCATTTCATACGGCGTCTTCAACCGGGCTGTATTGGCCCGTTCATTTGCCATCATCTGCGAATATCCGCCGATGGAGAAGCCACGCGCAAATTCCTGATAAGTTCCGATCTTATAGTTACCGTGCTTCTCACTTTCCAAACCTTTGATATAAAACTTTTCGGCGTTGGAAAGTTCCCTCCACAGGAAGCTGTCAAACCCCGACGGAATCACACAATCGTAGGCAATCTTTTTCGCATTTTCAATGATGCCGACGATTTTACTTCCCGAATGATTGGAAATTGCTTGATTTAGTTCATAGTCGAGGTCCAGATCTTCGATGGATGCGTGAGAAGTCAGTACCTTCAGCGAGGCAGCATAGGCTGCTAACACATAGTCCGGATCAGAGAAATTCGGTTCTTCCTTGTCGTCCAGTTTCTGCATGTTCTCGATCTGGTTTTTGACTTCGTTACGAATGTCCGCAGTGATCTCATCCAGAAAAGCAATATCATTACCGGTTTGCTTTCGCAGCACAAGGAGCACAGTGCCTTTGACATAGTTGCCATTTTTCAAGCCGGAGGCATCGGTTTCGGTAGCAATGTTCCAAGCCGCCGTGACTTTCAAACCAGCTTTCCACATGATGACGGCGAGCTGCGCCCATACAGCCGGGTCAGAGTGCGTAAACATAACGATTTGCATACCATTATCAGGCATGTGTTTTGCAAGGTTACTATAGATATCAATCATGGTCTGGCTGAAATGTTCATCGCCGCGCACAGCGAGAATACGTTTACTGTCGGCATACCAATCAGGAAACGCTTTATGCAAAAGGCTTTTATCCCATGCAATAAATAATTCAGATAATTCATGATAACTAATTGCATCTGCGTATGGTGGGTCAGTAATCCATAAATCACATATTGATGCTACTTCTCTTGCATCTCTTATCTCCACAGACGTAGGCATAAATATTTTATTCCCGTTATACTCATTTTTCCAAATGGTTGACTGCATTTTTAAGCCACGAGCGCCCCAGTTAAACAATGTATTGAGTGCTTGGTTATAGTATGTTTGTTTGGCAATATCAGTATTTGGGTCCCAACGACATAATTTACTTCCATAGTCAGCCATACGATTGATACCTAATATTCCGGAAATTAGATCAACCTTTCTACTGCTTTGCATCGTCAATTCTGAGAAACGGCTGAGCATGTATAGTTGCCTTGGAGTATATAACTGATGCCAATATTTCCAGCCGCGATTTCGCTTTACCTCTTCAGTTTTATCCCCAGCCTCAATTCCACTAGATGGTATGAGCCCCTGATTCTGCCAGAAAGTAAAATTATCTGCGACGATGGAATGCACTTTTTCTTCATTTTTTATATCACGCTCACTTGGTGCCCGATAATAGCGAGTGGACTTTACCTTTCCGTTGGGTAGAACATCAAGATGCTCATAGCGGATGGCATACAGCCGCTCATGATAAACATCATCTTCGCGTGGCTCAAATTCTTCCCTCTCCCATTGTCTCAGGCCATAGACGGTATTTCCTGCATCATCGGTTTTGTCATGCCGCAGAGCAGAAAGTGGCGTTGATTTTTTGCAATGTGGACACACAAGCGCATTATCGCGAACCGTGCCATTTTCTTGTGCCTCACTGAGTTCAGCGTCGCTGACATTAGAATTAATGGATATTTCATAGCGTTGCCCTGCTTTATGTAATTTCGCAATCACTTTACCGGCCCTGATTCCAACGACAAGTGAGGGTAGCATGGGAACGATAGTACCGCACTCCGGGCAACGCACCTCAATGCAGTATAGATAGGAAAGCGCTCGATCTCCGCATTCATTCTGTTCGATACCAAGGTCACAGATTTCTTTATCTACGGCATCATACGCTCTCTGTTGGAAATCTTTGATGCTTTCCAACTCTTCATCACTTGCTCCACAGATATTTAAATCTGCCCAAGTCAGCAAACCGGCAATCGGGTTCAGATCACTGGCATAGACGTCACATCCCAAGCGGGCCGCTTCAAAGGGGATTGACCCGCCGCCACAAAAACAATCACCCACAACAACATTATGACCGAATTGTTTCATTGAAAGCTGGTTGACAAGTTCCGGCAGGTTGTGAGCCGAGGTGCCGAGATGCTGATTGATCTCGTTCCAAGTCTGTTCACTCAGGTTTTGCAATTGTTCCGGCCGTTTGCACAGCTTCAGTTTCTCATCATAGCCCATCGATTTGAATACAGCAGTCTCGATTTCTTGTTTGGGTGCATCTTTGGAAAGAGACACTTTGCCGCTGTCAGTTCCAAACCAATGGCTATAAGCGTTGGACAATTTTCCGCTTTTTATTACATGTTCGTAAAGCGCTTTGACAGAAAGACATTTTTCTTTGCGTAAAAGAAGTCCATCGGAATCCATGCTCATGATCTTGAGAAAAATCTCCATATCCTTTTCTGGGTTGTCGCTTGCAGGCATCAAGCAGCCAAGCACGGCAGCACGCACCAATACAAGAGGCTTACGTCCCCACCATTTTCCAAGTCCCGTCAATGTCTGGCTTTGCACGGCCTTGCGTTCTTTATAACTTTCCTTGCTTACCTTACTGACCGGAAACTGCTTTTCTATAAAAGACAGCTGTTCGCTCACTGGTATTTTCCTCCGCTTATTTCATTAAAAGTAATCTGGCTACTCTCATCCACAGGGTTTTCGCATAGCGCATACCGCAGAGCCTTGCGCCAGCCCTTTTTGTCGTTAATCCCACCCGTGCTTGCATTTGTCATGGTATAAAGCCACCAGCGTTCTTCCGGCTGCAAACCAAGCCAATTTCGAATGGCCGTGGGAATTCCCGCCGGATCGTTGTTTTCAATTCCCCAAAGAAGGACCATCAGCTCTTTGCCTAACAGCTTCTCAACGGGTGTGCCACCGACAATAAATCTACCGACCGGTTTTTTTTCTTCTTTCAATCTTGCATTAAATTCGGCCGTAATGTCATTAACCAATTTTGACCACTTATATCGTGAAATTCGCAACTTTAGAATATCCCGGTTCCTAATGATCTGTTTGCCTTCGTCGTCCCAACCAAAGCGTTCATAGATACAAACTTCGCTTTGCTTATCTTCTTCAATAACGACGTAAAAGTGGTTGTCAGATTCAGCGGGATTATATCCAAAGCCGATATAATCCTTTTTCATTGTATGGTTTCTCCTTCTGCGTACAGTTTATCCAGATCCAACTTGCACATCTCAACCCAAGTGTTGAACTGCTCACCAGCATTGAACAGTAGTTCTTTATACTCGAATGTGACGACAACATCCCGATCCTTAAAACTCGTGCTGCGAATCAAATCAATCAATTTTCTGAGATCGGCAGGTGTATAGTGAATATTGGCATTGTACTCCACATAGTTTTCTTCTTTATTTCTTTCGTAGATATAGGCGCTGCCGCCCTTAATGAACAAGCCGTCGATTTTACTGAGCTGTTCCAGCTCACGATAGCAGGATTCCGTATCTCCAAGCTGTTTTTTAGCTTTCATACGGAACGTGAGAGGTTTCGTAGGGTCAATCTTTTTTGATGCTGAAGCAGAACCGGAAACGTCAATTGGAATGTCCTTGCTTTCAATAACTTGTCCATTGTACAGAGAAACGGTACGGACAAACTTGCAGTCCTTGGGTAACACAATCTCACCGTTGTAGATTCCGCCGTTTTCCTTGGGTTCGCTGCCGTCAGTGGTATAGCGGACTTCATAATTGTCGTTCGTCTGCAAGGTCAGAATGAGCCCATTTGGCGTTGTACGCTGACCATACTTGATTGGCGCGTTACAAGTAAATTCACATACCTGTCCTGTTTTGCGTTCGCCAGATGGGTCAATGCAAACAAAGCGAAGCGCAGGCTCCTTCGTAATAAAAACAGAATCTGCAATCTCTGCGGAAGCAGAGGTAGGGTCGGCTCCAATGTCATAATATACACGACCGCCAACGCCTTTAACATGAAGGGTAAACTCCTGCGTTTTTTCATTGTAATGTGTCTGTGTAATTGCGATACTTGTCGGGTCTTTTTCAAAAGGTCCTTTGACTAGATAGCCGCCGATTTCGCGCCATTTATCTTTTTTTAAGCAATCTGCTTTAAGACTGTCCAACTGATCAGGGTGATACCATTGCCATGACGTTTCCGTTGCTGCCCGATCACAAATTTGGCTGTATGGCATCTCTCTTGTAGTAAAGAGGCGGGCTTCACACTTTTTACGAAGTGTTTCCATAAAGGTATCCTCTTTGGAGAAAGGCTCATACTTCATGGCCTCTTGCAGCAAGGCAATAATTTGTTCCTCGCCATCGAATTTATTGCCTTTGAACTCCAACTTAAAATCGGAAGAAACAATGCCGTTTTTCGTCGGATAATACAGTGTTACGAAAGTTTCACGAATTGTTGAAAACAGCGCTTGAATCGCCTTATCCAGCTGCACTTCCGCTTCCTTGTATTGTTGATCGGTTGCGGGAACACCCTCATTTTTCATGCCATCGGCGATTGCCTGTATTGCTTTAAATTTCTTGCTGTTAATATACAGCTTTTCCATGACGCTGCGCTCACCGGAAAGGAACATCACACGGTTTTTCTGCGAAACATGGTCATAAAAGCTCTGAAGGTCAGGATGCAATTTGTTTCCGGGATATGGCTCAAAGATAACCAGCGATACTTTCTTATTATCCAATTCGATCTCATCGACTGCGGGCAAAACATACAGCAACTCGTAGCATACCTTCAGCTTTGGAGCAAAGTTCTCGCTCAGGATTCGCTTGAGTTCCTTCTTTGCGCTTTCATTGGTATACGAATCAACGAGTGTATTCATTTCCGCAACCATGTTTTTGGTATTCTGGAAATAGAGACGGCCACGGTTGTCGGTCTTCATGTACCAACATTGCGATTTGAGTTCTTCAAGGCAACTCTTCATTAAATTGATATCTACACTTGGAGCACTGACAAAACCCAGAGCTTCTGCTTCGGTAAGGCCGAGCACAGCATGATTTGCCGTCGATAGCGACGACACAAGGAAAAGTTTTGCGAGACGTTGTGTATAGTCGTTTCCATCCTGCTTCTCACGGTCGATAATTTCAGCGATGGACTGGCCATTCTGGGCAATATCGTGGCTGATTGCTTCCTCTAGCTCGGGCTTGATCTGCCGGAACATGGACATCAGGTTCGGAGTATTCAGGTCAACATCATATACGTTGATCAAGTAGGATGTTTTCGCTTGACCGCTTTCCCAGAATTGACGAACGATCTGACGCATTAATTTGATGAGGCCGCGCGTTTGCTGGAAGTTCTGGTTCTCTTTGAACCGGGCATACAAATCCTTGATGGAAGGATGGAACGGATAAGAGTCGATAATGCCGCGATAGACCGTTTCACCGGCATAGGAAGTAAAGCCAAGTTTCTTAGAAGTTGCAACGGCATCCTTGAATGCTATGGCAACGTCATTTTTATCGATAACATAGTCAGGCGAAAGTTTTGTGTCTTCAAATAACCGTTTTTGAAGAATTGAATACACTTCATCGCTATTTAATGCGACAGGCGCAATTTCTATGGCAATACGATTTGCTTCGGCTTCAAGGTCTTTAAAGCTCGATTGGAGCAGTTCACTGCCAGATTCATATGTAGCTTTCAGATCAGAAAAAACAAGACAGACATTTGCAAGCTGCTCTTTGCCAAGAGCGCTGAACAGGTTTGCGAGAGCTGTGATAGTAACCTTGCTCAAATCAGAATTGCCGACCGTGATAGACCTAGCATTTTCCAAGTATGGCGGCAACTCGTCAAGAAGGATTAGAATCTTATCGTTTTTCAGCAGGTTAATCCATGCGCTCTCGCCCGGCGCGCGCAGGGGAGAATAGTAACCTGCAAACATTTCCTTTTTCCCGAGCTGTTCTGCAATGCTACCCCAAACGCCGAAATCTGCGTTCTCACGCCCGGAGAAAGTAACGACTTTAATATTTCCAAGATCTGAATAGCTCTTGCCAAGGATACGTTCACGCAACTTAGCATCATCAGCCAAAATAGCAAGAGCCAACATACTATGTGTTTTGCCGCCGCCCATAGCCTGGGTCAATTTAATCACCCCGGTATCGGACTCACCTTTGAAACGCTTAAACGCTGTATCAAAAAGCATGGACATGCCTTGGGTCTCGAAGTTTTCTGAAAAAAACTTCTCCTTATCAATCCTACGCTCTGCAAAATCAGAAAGATTTAGCACATCTTCTCTTGCAGTATCAGAAAAGACAGAATCACGAGGCTTAAGCATTTCAGCAATCGTCTTCATGTTATTTCCCCCTAAATGTCAAATGTATAAACATATGTGTACTGTAAATAAGGCTATAGGCTTTTTTTATACTTTCCGCTTTTAATCCGTGCATCTTTTGGCTTTTGAGCATCTTTCGGAATCATGTAGACCTGCGAAAACCTCTGTGCCCCTTCTATGCGTCCCTCTTTACAGTATTGACGAACTCTCTGAACGGATATGTTCCATTTTTCTGCTGCTTGATCTGTCGAAATGTATTCCATTACCATACCTCCGGAATAGACTCATGCAAAAAATGCCCTTTAGCTTCCACAAGGCCACAACACATCATGACAACTGGCAGTTTTCCTTTAAAATCAGATCTTTTAGCTTTGCGTCCTTGCCTTTCGGCAGATTCGCGCTGCTCTTCACTAGATATATTATATTTCTCACGAGAAAGGAAATCAAGTAACAACTGTCTTTTTCCAATCTTATAGTGATAAATAATTTACTTTTTGTCTCAAAAAGTAAGCACGACTAGCAAATAACTAGTCGTGCTCTCAGAAGCGTCCGCAGGACGCGCAGCCGCACAATTTATTGTGCGATCAAAGGGGATTGGGGGCATTGCCACCAACAAGCAAAAGGTCGGTTTCCGTTAAAGCGGAAATCGACCTTTTGGCTTTGTGGGTACCACAAAGCATTGCTTGCCAGTTTTATCAACAATTAGTGATAATACCGGTTATCACTAAAAAATTGTTATCACCAAAGGACGTGACAGCAGGCTGAAAAGCTGCGTAGAGCAACGGTTCAGCCTGTTTTTTAAGCATCGGATTGGTGATAACAATAATGCAAAAGCAACGCTCTTTTTCATTCACGCAAAACCGGAAATTGGAAAATTGGTGATAACAATAAGGCTTTTCTCACCTAAGCCCGTACAGCTTTTTCAATGTTTCCTCGTCACTGACTGTATATTTTCCGGTTGAAGGATTCTTTTTCGCTGGACTGCTTGAACTTTCTGCAAGCTCAATTGCCCTGCGTTTCTGCTCGGTATCGGCATGAGCGTATGCAAGCGTTGTCTGTAGGTTTGCGTGCCCAAGCCATTGAGATACAAGCGTCAAATCCATTCCCCCCTGGTACAGATGCATCGCTCGGCTGTGGCGAAACAGATGCGGATGGACATTCTCAGGAATCTCCGGACAGTATTTCCTTGCTTTTTGTCCATATTCTCGCAGAAATACCCGAACATTGTTGGCTGTCATCCTGTGGTGCTCACCGTATCTCATGGTGTAGAAGATATATTTCTGCGAGTATTCGTTTTCATCCGGATGAAACCTCTGTAGATATTTTTTGAAATGATTGGCGGTTCTCTGCGCCAGCGGAACACGTCTGGTTTTTTTCCCTTTGCCAAACAACTGCATCGTTGCCGGAAATCCCGTTTTCACATCGCATATCCGCGCATTAAGCATTTCATCAACCCTTGCTCCGGTATCGTACAGCAATATCATAAAAAACATATCGCGCTGTCCCTTTTCGACGCTAGGATCAGGCTGCTCAATGAGAAGGCGAATTGCTTTCTCGCTGAGATAGTCAATAACCGTATTGCCAGTATTTGAGCGCACGGCAAGGCCATCTGTGCTGAGATAGTATTTGGTGAGCGTTGAATCGCATTCGGAGCAAAATTTGAGGAAGGACTTGAGACAGGCCATCCGTTGGCTGCATGTGCTGGCGCTACAATGCTTTTCATCTGAGAGATACACGGTGAAGCTCTGCAATGCGTCGTGGCTAATCATATCGAACGTAATTTCAAACAGGCTGTCGCCATGCTTCTGTTTGAGATATTCCAGAAATGTATCAACGGCCTTTCTGTATGACCGCAGCGTATGTTCGCTTGCCGATCTGTGATTCGGAAGGTATACGGAAAAATAGTCGTGCAGCAGATCAAAGAGCCGTTTGTCTTTTAATCGTCCCATATATCATCCTCCGGTATCACCTCATCCAGCTTGTCCCAGTCTATTCCTTTGGATTTCAGCAGATTTTCCGGCAGAATATGGATGTAATAGGCGGTTTCGGATAGACTGTTGTGCCCCATATAGGTACGCAGATACGGAAGCATATTGTAGAGATTCTTTCCTTCGTCAAGCCATCTGCACAAGACAGACGACGCGAAACGATGCCTTAAATCATAAACACGAACCCGAGGTAAATTACCTCCCACAATATCCGCGTTTGCTTTACGGAAACTCGACTTCATTATTTCTTCAAGCCATTCCGAGTCATAAGCATATCCGTCTCCGTCCGGCTTAGCGAAAAAGTATTTGCTGTCGCCGCGACCGGCAAACTCGGATTGCATTGCGTATTTACGCATTAGTCTCAGCATGTCATCACTGGTAACAACCATTCTGTCCTTTTTCAGTTTGGTCTCCGTAATGAATATCTCCCCGGTATCAAGGTTTACATTTGATCTTTTCAGATGCAGCCCCTCGCCCGGCCTGAGACCGCAGGTATAGATGAGCCGAAACATAACTGAAGCGGTGCAGCGCCTGAGGACGTCCCTTTTCGTATCAGAAATCCTGTCAATTTCACTGAAAAGATTCGTAAGCTCCCGGTCTGAAAAGATATACGGCATAAAGGCGCGTCTGCCGCCGACAAAGCTTTTCGGGAGAATGTAGGCTTCACAGCCTGCCGAGACCAGATATTCGGCAAACAATCTCGCAATAGTGGCCCGATCCTGTATCGTTGACGCCCCCTCAAGGCTGCGTTTTGCAATCCAATCCATTACCAAATCTTTGGAGAATTGCTTTTCATCGGGGTGCTTTTCAATGATGAATCTGTCAAGACGACCAAGGCGCGGGGCGTAGGTTTTTTCGGAGTACCCAAGCGATACCCGGTACTCTACCATATCGTTCATATACGCTGCAAAACGGCTGCTGTATTCAGTCATGGAATACACCTCCGGCAACTTCAATCCCGTCAAGCCCGATTGCACATTCCCTGAGGTTCTCCACATCGAATACCAGATACTGCTTTGCGGAATCCATTTCCATTTGTCCAAGAACCTGAGATACCGTTGTCACCGGGACTCCTGACACGATCATCTTTGTCGCAATTCTGCGGCGGAGAGAATGAAAGCCTTTCCCGTCAAAAGGCTGGCGCTCTATCCCTGCCATTCTTTCATATTTGCCAAACATATAACCGAAGGTGGTATCGTCTGTAAATTTACGAATCGGAAACTTCGTCGTCAGAAAAATGTACTCGGAAGAACACTTCGGTCTGGCATTGAGTATATACTCCTTAATGGCTTCTCCCGCTTTGGGCATAAGCGGCAGGATAACCGGATTTCCGGTTTTTCTCTGTACAAGGCGGAGTTCTCCTCTCAGCCAATCTATATCGCAAAGCCGAAGATTGACAATGTCAATGGCACGCATTCCGGTGGTCACGCCTAACATAATCATCGCCATGTCGCGCTTGCCCATAACGGTATTTGTGTCGATCTGAGAAAGCGTCCGTTCAAGTTCATCATCGGCCAATATGGGATAAACTCTGTTTTCACGCCGGACCTTTACCGCAAACATCGGTGCAAAGTCGAAGCCTGTATATCCATTCCGGTATGCGAAATCCCCAAATTCTCTGAGGTAGCACATCATGTTTTTCAGGCTGCCGGATGCAAGGCGCTCCGACATAAGGACGAGAAATTTTCTCACATGCTCATCCGTAACGCAGTGCAGCGTCTTGTGCCCAATTTGATCCAGATAGTATAAAAATCTTCGAACCGCCCAAACAACATCATCTTGGGTATTCGGATGAAACGTGCGCGAAGCAAGATATTCTGCAAGAAGGGTCTCAAAAGGCTCGCTCAAAATGAATTTTGTTCCGTAGGCGGTTGCCGGGGTGTCGATTACGTCGTTTGCCACGTAGTCGATCATGATCTTTATCGCGCGCCGGATATTCCGAAATTCACGCCTGCATATCTCGCCTGCGTTGCAGCGTTCCTCCTGCTTTTTCATAAACGAATCGATTGTGCTGAGATCATAGTGGTCTATGCCCATGCTGTGCTGATATCCACTAAGCATGACATAGAATTTGTGATAATGTCCCCATGCTGAATTGCTCCTGAGTCCAGCGCCAATCAGCGCTTCGGTGGTTTTGATGATGATGTCATCAATGGTAAGCTTTTCAGTTTGCATTTGATATTTCTCCTGTGTTCTAAAGTCAGATTACTCTGCAATGTAGATTATACAGGAGAAATTCTACGGTTATTGTTATCACCAATTTTCCAATTTGAAAGCCGCGCTGATTTTTTCCGGACACCAAACTTCGATTATTGTTATCACTAATCCGATGCTTAAAAAGCAGGCTGAACCGTTGCTCTACGCAGCTTTTCAGCCTGCTGTCACGTCCTTTGGTGATAACAATTTTTTAGTGATAACTACAATGAGTTTGACCCCTGAAACAGCGTGGGAAATCCATGCTGCACGGCTGTGTCAAGAGAAGTTCGCAATTTAGGGGCTCCACGAAATAAATTAAGCTGCGTTTAGCAGAAGTGTCTGAATCGATTTAGGATTCAAATATGCTCTGGAAACAGACCAATCTTCAGCGTATTCCATGAGATATGTTGTTACCAGCCGCAAGTAGGAATCGTTGTTTGGAAATATCCCAACGACGTTGGTTCTGCGCCGGATTTCCTTGCTACAATGAGTTTGACCCCTGAAACAGCGTGGGAAATCCATGCTGCACAGCGGCTCATACCTAAGCTACAATGAAGGGGTAATCGGTCTTACGGAGCATTGCTTGAGCTTCCACGCTCGTACTGGCAAACTGTAAACCGCTCCCTCATTGCAGCGTTCGATTTACGCAGGTTGAAGCATCGGAGACTCTCCGTACATTCGTGTAACTAAGCAAGCTGAATCGGTAATGAGTTGCAGCGGTCACCGATTAGAAATCTTTTTGATTGGAGGACTGCACATGAAAACGAACACCATAACAGCGGTTGGCATTGATGTGTCCAAGGGAAAAAGCACGGTCGCCATTCGGAGGCCGGGCGGTGAAATCGTAATGGCACCTTTCACTGTTCTCCACACGGCAGAAGGGCTGGACAAGCTCATTGACACGCTTCGCTCGGTAGATGGTGAAATCCGCGTTGTGATGGAACACACTGGCATGTACTGGAGGCCGGTCGCTTTGGCGCTGAAGAACGCTGGATTTTTCGTCAGCGTTGTGAACGCCATGCTGATCCACAACTTCAGCGACAACTCAATCCGTAAAGTGAAAACAGATAGAGCTGATTCTCTCAAGATTGCAAACTACGCTCTGACATTCTGGCAGGAGCTGCGCGACTATTCTCTAGAGGACGAGAACCGGCAACTGCTTAAGATTCAAAGCCGCCTGTATGAACGCACTCTGAACTCCAGTGTTGCGCTGAGAAATGGGCTTATCTCTCTGCTTGACCAGACGTTTCCCGACGCGAATAAACTTTTTGGCATGGAAACTCGCACTACCTCCGGCCATATCAAGTGGGTCGATTTTGTCAGGCGTTTTTGGCATAAAGACTGCGTGGCAGCCTTATCCCTACATTCTTTTGCAGACACCTTCCAAAAATGGTGCAAAAGAACCGGATACCATTTCAACCTTTCGGATGCCGAACGGATTCACAATATTGCCCGAAACTCAGTTGCCACGCTAACAAAAAACGATAGCACGAAGTTACTGATCACACAAGCGGTTGACAGCCTGAATGCGGTCTATGACACACTTCAAATCCTTCGGAATGAAATGTACAGGCTTGCCTCGCTGCTCCCTGAGTTTGAGATTGTCATGTCAATGCAGGGAGCCGGAAAAATCACGGGGCCGCAGCTCATGGCCGAGATTGGAGATGTGCGGCGCTTTACGAGCAAAGGTGCTTTGGTCGCCTTTGCTGGAGTGGATGCACCGCCTTACCAATCCGGCACCTTCGACTCTAAATCAAGACACGTCTCAAAGCGTGGCTCACCGCATCTTCGCAGAGTGTTGTTTACGATTTGTAGCGTCATTCTCCAGCATGCTGATCCAGAAAACCCAATCTACCAGTTCATGGACAGGAAACGGGCTGAGGGAAAACACTTTTACGTCTATACTGTCGCGGGAACGGCAAAGTTTCTGCGCATCTACTATGCCAGAGTGAAAGAATATCTGAACGTGGAAGATGCTCAGATCGACACGGTAGCATAACAAGAGCTGTCACGCCGAGAAGATGGCATGGTCTGGTGGCGTCTGCCCTTGCAACACCGCAGTGCTGCGGAACTTCAGATCTGCAAAAATGTATGGCTTTGCAGGTCTATTTGTCATGTCCGACTTTCTGTGCTGGAAAACAGAATCATTTTTCACGGTTTAGGGCTTGACCCCTATTTGCAGGTTTGCTGGTTTTGTTCCGAATCTATTTCTTTAATAGCTGGCAGTTTAATAAAAGCGCCCATCTGAATGATTTAAATCTTTCAAATGGGCGCTTATTTATGGTTATTCTACTGTGATAACAGAGACGGGACAGTTATCCCGCGCTTCTGCTACTGAGTCTTCCGAAGATTCAGGAACAGGGTCCGCGCAAACCTCCGCATGCCCGTCATCAGCCATCCGAAATACCTCCGGACAGGTGGATGCACATAGCCCGCAGGAAATGCAGTTTTCTCTGTCAATTATCGCTTTCATATACTGATATTCCTTTCTTTATCAGGCATTCATGAACAGTTTGATGTCATCATCAACTGTTCCGACACCCGCGATACCGAATTTTTCAACCAATACCTTGGCCACATTGGGAGACAGAAAGCCCGGCAGCGTGGGGCCGAGGTGGATGTTCTTCACGCCCAAGTACAGCAAAGCCAAGAGAACGATGACGGCCTTCTGTTCGTACCAGGCGATATTGAAAGCAATCGGCAGCTTGTTAATATCGTCGAGTCCAAACACCTCTTTGAGTTTCAGGGCGATGACCGCCAGAGAATAGGAGTCGTTGCACTGTCCGGCGTCCAGAACTCTCGGAATACCGCCGATATCGCCCAGCTTCAGTTTATTATAGCGATACTTCGCACAGCCCGCCGTAAGAATTACCGTGTCCTTCGGGAGCTTCTCCGCAAATTCGGTGTAGTATTCCCTGGACTTCATACGTCCGTCACAGCCGGCCATAACAAAGAACTTTTTGATCGCACCGGATTTGACGGCATCGACGATCTTGTCTGCCAGCGCCATCACCTGATTATGGGCAAAGCCGCCGACAATGCTGCCAGTCTCAATCTCATCGGGCGCGGGAAGAGTCTTGGCAAGCGCGATGATCTCGGAAAAGTCCTTTTTGCCGTTCTCATCGGCTTCAATATGCTTGCAGCCGGGATAGCCGGTGGAACCCGTGGTAAAGATTCTGCCCCGGACCTCCTCGCTTCTTGGCGGGACGATGCAGTTGGTAGTAAAGAGGATGGGGCCATGGAAGGAGACAAATTCCTCAAGCTGCTTCCACCATGCATTGCCGTAGTTTCCGGCAAAGTTGTCGTATTTTTTGAAAGCCGGGTAATAATGGGCAGGCAGCATCTCGCTGTGGGTATACACATCCACGCCGGTACCTTTAGTTTGCTCCAGAAGCTGCTCCAGATCGGTCAGGTCGTGACCGGAAATCAGGATCGCAGGATTTTTTCTGACGCCGATATTGACCTCGGTGATTTCAGGATTGCCAAACCTCGATGTGTTGGCTTCATCCAAAAGAGCCATAACCTTCACGCCATATTCGCCCGTTTTCAGCGTCAGTGCCACCAGATCGTCGGCGGTGAGGGAGTCGTCCAGTGTTGCCGCCAGTGCCTCATAGATGAAGGCGTTGATGGTCAAATCTTCTTTTCCGATGTTTTTCGCGTGCTCGGCGTAGGCAGCCATACCCTTAAGGCCGTATGTGATCATCTCGCGGAGAGAACGCACGTCCTCGTTTTCGGTTGACAGCACACCGACGGTAGCGGCCTTTTCCAGCATGGACGCTCTGGAACTTACCGTGAACGTGGCCGCGTCGTGTAAACCCGCAGAAGCAACGGAATTTCTGAGCTTGTCTCTTACGGCAATCATTTTCATGATCTGTTTTTCAATCGAGCCGTCGTCGAAATTCGCGTTGGTGATGGTCATGAACAGGCTACTGAGAACTTCATAATTTGTCTCGCCGAGGGTTTTGACGTCCAGCTTTCCTTTGACTACAATTTCTGAAATGCCCTTGAGCGTGTAAATCAGAAGATCCTGGAGTTTTGCCACTTCTTCGGTTTTTCCGCACACGCCGCGCACCGCGCAGCCCTTTCCTCCGGCAGTTTCCTGACACTGATAGCAAAACATACTCATTTTTGCTTCCTCCTTTAAAATTCAGTCTTTAATAGGTTCAAAATTGTCCTTACCGACAAAACAAATCGGGCACTGCCAATCATCGGGTAAATCTTCAAATGACGTGCCGGGCGCGATTCCGCTGTCAGAATCGCCAAGCGCGGGATCATAGATATACCCGCAGGGGATACACCTGTACTTTTTCATCTGGTTTTCTCCTCGTTTTCTCAGCTTTTTGGGGCGGGCGCTTTTACGACAATTAACTCCAGCGTTTCTTCATGAACATTTCTGACATTCATTTTAGTTTGAAACGGGATTTTCACCAGAGTTCCGGCCTCGTACTCATGGATTTCCTGATCATCAAGGCCGATGGAGAGTCTTCCGCGAATGACGGTCATATACACGTTTGAATTGGAAAAGTGTTCCGGCAAACCCTCATTCTTGTTGAACACCATGTGGAGGTAATGAAGGTTTTCGTCAAATATGATCTTTTCTATCGCTTTTTCATTGGTTCTGGACAGCTTATATTCTTTTTCTATCATTGTGCGTATCCCCTTTCAATCAAGTATTCTGCCATCGGTCGAAATCGTGATAACCTGCCAGGGAATCATTTTGCCGCTGTTTTGAAGCGCGCTTTTTACTGCGTTTTCGATCCCGCCGCAGCAGGGAACTTCCATTCTGACAACCGTGACGCTTTTTATATTGTTGTTCTGAATGATCTCTGTGAGTTTGTCGCTGTAATCTCCTTCGTCCAGCTTGGGGCAGCCGATCAGGGTCACTTTGTTTCGGATAAACCTGTTGTGAAAATCGCCATAAGCATAGGCCGTACAGTCGGCGGCGATCAGGAGGTTGGCGTCCGTGAAATACGGAGCGTTGACTGGCGCAAGTTTGATTTGGACGGGCCACTGTGACAACTGGCTTTTGTTTTCGCTGATATTGGGATGGACGGACTCACACTTATTTTCCCGATGAATGGTTTTAGACTGTGTACCGGGGCAGCCGCAGGCCAGCGTTTCTCCCTGTTTGCTCAGCTTGCTTTTCTTCACGGCGGCTTCGTCATATTCCTTTGCTTCGCGTTCTTCGAAACTGATCGCTCCTGTCGGGCAGGCCGGCAGGCAATCGCCCAGGCCGTCGCAATAATCGTCGCGGAGAAGCTTGGCCTTTCCGTTTATCATTCCGATTGCCCCTTCGTGGCAGGCTTTTGCGCACAGTCCGCAGCCGTTACATTTCTCTTCATCAATTCTGATAATTTTTCGAATCATGTTCCGTCCCCCACTTTCAAGTTGTTGTTGACTTTATGGTTTGAGTTTACTATTCTTAAATTAATAAGTCGGTTGGAATTCCAACGAAAGAGGATTTTATGAAAGATTATTTGGATGTGCTGAAAACAGTACGATTATTCAAAGGCATTGAAGAATCAGATTTACTGTCGCTTTTGTCTTGCCTTACCGCAAAATCGGTTCATTACGAAAAAGGGCAAACGGTATTTTCCAGCGGCGAAAGCATTGAAAAATTCGGCATCGTTTTATCGGGGCAGGTTCAGGTTGTTCAGGATGACTATTACGGAAACAGGAGTCTCCTCGGAAAAATTGACATTGGAAATTTGTTCGGGGAATCCTTTGCCTGTGCGGAAATGAAAACGCTTCCGGTCAGTGTAATCACAACGACCGAAAGCGATCTTCTCTTTATCGACTGTCACAGACTTGCCGTTCCGTGCGCCAAGGCGTGCAGATTTCACAGCAGGCTAATTCAGAATATGTTGAATATCGTATCCATGAAAAATATATTGCTGACGCAGAAAATTGAATTCACCTCGAAACGCACCACCCGTGAAAAGCTTATGGCCTACCTTTCGGTTGAGGCCAAGAAATCGGGAAGCAGCAGCTTCAATATCCCATTCAATAGGCAGGAACTCGCGGATTACCTTTCCGTCGAACGCAGCGCCATGTCGGCTGAGCTTTCAAAGCTCAGGGACGACGGCGTTTTGAGCTACCACAAAAATCAATTCGAGCTGTTATAAGAAACCAGTGCGGTAGTCAGTCTCAACGATACCTCTGACGTTAATGATAAAACAAACCATATTTCTTACCGCAAAGAATGACATAATTATGGCACTGTTTACTTCAACATAATAATATTTTTAGGAATCAATATGCAGTTTATTCAGCAAATCAACATCCGTGATGGTAATCTGTTTTGAATCATAGATAATAAGACCATCTTTTCTCATTTTATTTAGCTCTCTTGATAAGGAAGGCCTTTGAACTCCTATTTTTTCAGCCAACTCTTTTTTTGTCATATTCAATTTAATGGTTGTAGACTTTTGAACGTGATACTCGTAAAGTAAAAACTCAATGATGCATTGCCTGATAGTTTTCAATGCCAAAGTCTTGATTTTTCCCATTAAAATCAATGTTTTGTCTGATGCGGACTGGAGAAAACCATTTAAGAACTTCATGTTTTCCTGGCACAGCTTTATAATTAATTCCTTCTTGATTTGGAGAATTTCCGTATCACACTTTGCTGTGATCGTCATGGGATAAAAATTTCTATGTGAAAAAAGAAGATTTTCTCCCATAGTCTCACCAGCCGAAAAACTGCAAATCGTGAGCAGATCCCCATCCGAATCAATTTTTTGTACTAAGACAGTCCCGCTCAAAATGATGTCGAGGCTTTCACATTTTTCATTCTGAAGATGTACTATGGAATCTTTGAAGTAAGTGCTGATACGGTAAAAATTATTTTGAAACAATTTATCCAGTTCATTAGTCGAGAAGCACTTAAACAGATTTACCGTTTCAAGAAAAGAAATAAAATTATCCAAAATATCGCGCCTTTCTTTGAAGGAGTAACCATGGTTACTCCTTTCGCTTTTGTTTTTGATTATAATACAAAAGTATCAAAGAAGAAAGGGGCCTTAAATGTCTTGGATAAAAAATATGAGGATCAGATCCTGAAATTGATTGATGTCGTACACGAAAAAACGCCCGATATCCCGTTGGATTATTTTTTCGATATCTGGAAGGGGTTCTGGTTTGGGGAACAAAAGACAGAAATGCCGTCCATAGCGGTATTGGGAACCGGTATTCCTGAATTATATATTCGGGCTGCCGGTGCGAAACCGCTATTTTTGCTGGGAGGTAATTACTTTACGGATCAATACGCAGAACAGGTGTTTCCGCAGATTTCGGACCCTGTGCTCAAATCCGCAAGCAGCATTCTCTTTTCCGGACAGCTCTCCTGCATGAGGGATATCATCGGGATGGTTGTGTCGGTGAGCAACGCAGATACGCGTAAAGTTGTGTCTTATTTAAAAGACCTGGGGCATCCGGTGATCGTGATGGAGGAGGAGCCGTTTCTGGATTCAAAAGCCACATCACGGTTTCGGTCGTCACAGATGGATTTAGTTATGGAGCTGCAAAAGCTCACACACCGACCGATCACCGTCAAGAGAATCCGAACTGCCGCGAAGCAAATCACCAGCGCACATGATGCCATCCGGCGCCTTAAGACTATGGATATTCCGCAAATCGCAAAGGATTTTATCAAGCAGACCTATTATCTTGCTCCTGACATTCAGGAATGGACCGACCGCGTGAATGGATTCGCCGAGGAAAACCTGAAGCCGATGCCCGAAAACCGGTCCCATCTTCTGCTGATCGGGTCACCGATCTTTTTCCCGAATGTCAAAATCCCGACTGTATTACATAATGTCGGCATCCAAGATTATGAGAATCACTGCGGAGTCCCTGATCCGGAGGATTACACAGAGCTTATGGAGCATGATCCTTTCTCGCTGAATTCCATGTTCAGGGATCTGAATGAAATTCATTACAGATCGGCACAAAACGATATTGCTCGCGCACTGTGTTCTGATACTTCTTTCCTGCAAAACGCCAGCGGTGTCATATACCATCTGCTCAAGGGACAACTCATGTATGCTTATGAAGCGAATCGGATTGAAAAGGCCGCCATCAGGGCGGGGATTCCGTTCGTCTGCATTGAAACAGATTATACGAATGCCGATACCGAACAGATCAGAATCCGCCTGGAAGCATTTTCAGAACTGCTGACGCAGACCGGAAAACTGCCTGCGGCAGTATAAAAATAAATATTTATCAGCTTAAAACTCAAAGCGATTAAGGAGGAACTTATGCCATTCAGCTTTCTTTTACAAGAACTGCATCAAAAGGCTGCGGAAAAGATAAAAGCGGCAAAAGCGCATCGTAGGATTATTGCCGTCGTGATTGTAGCTGCTCTTGTCACGATCGCCTTTTTCACCATCAAAACGAATCTTGCGCGGAGCTCAGAGGTTGGGAACTCAGCACCCGCAAGCAATATAATGCAAAGCGCAGGGAACGCAGCCCAGCCAAACGGTGGCAATCAAACCGAAACCGCTATGCAGGCCAAAACACTTAAGCGCATTGAAAATGTTGCCTCTATTTTAGGTATTGCCGTATTGACATCGGGAGGCATGATAATCTATTACCAAAAAAAGAAAAAACGCGTTGCACCGCTTCCGGTACTGCGGAGTGAGGAGGAGACACATTGAAGCAGCGTAAAATTACGGCTTTCCGTATCATGTGTCTACTGATTGCCGTTGCTGTACTCGTTTTTCTGGGAAGCGGATACCGGATTATTATTTTGTTGCTCAGCATCTTCAGCGCTCTGGTTTTTGGGCGCCTCTGGTGCGGCTATGTCTGCCCACTGGGCTTTTATCAGGAACTGCTTTCAATGCTTCGGAAAAAACTGCATATTCCGACGTTCCACGTGTCATTAAAGGTGAAATCCTATTTGCGTCCGCTGAAATGGATCATACTTGTATATTTTCTGGCCAGCGTTTTGTTTTTTGGGTTGCGCCCAGTTATGTATATACGGCCCGACCTTTCCTTCAGCAGCGCAGATATGAGTATCTATAAAATCATTATTGTCGGTATTGTAACGGGAATTTGTTTTCTGAAAGAAAGGGCGTTCTGTAAATACTGCCCGCTAGGGACACTCCGGGGCTTTGTCAATAAAATTAGCTTCGGAAAAATTAAAAAGGACGGCACCGCGTGTACACACTGCCGCGCTTGTCTTGAATGTTGTCCAATGGATATCCGCTCCATTTATGAAGAACGCAACAAATCCGATATCACTCACTCGGATTGTATCTACTGTATGAAATGCATTGAGGCATGCCCGGAGCAGGATGTGCTTTCTTTTACCCTGTTTGGAAAAAAGGTATTGTCCTCCAAACGTAATAGTAAGCAGGTGAAATAATGGAAGAGCGTACATTAGAACGTTATAAGCGAAATATTTCGCGTGTTTCGGCTGGTTCACTGAAACAGTTGACATCTACGGGAAATGTTCCCAAGGAGCTTGAATATTTTACGAATGTTCTTAAAAGAACATTCGTCGATTTTGAAAAAGATGACAACGAGTACATAGGTAGCTACTGCGTGATGGTGCCGGATGAAATGATATACGCATTTGGCTACAGGCCGCTGCGCTTATGCGCTGGGCACAGCGTTGCGGCGATGATCGGGGATGAGATTGTCCCGCGTGATGCATGCCCAGTCCTGAAGGCAACTGCCGGTTTTCACGCAATGCGCGTCATGCCAATCTATCAGCAGTGCAGGCTGGCAGTGCTGCCGATGACCTGCGATGGCAAGCGAAAAAGCGCTGCGCTTTTGTCGCAGTACCTTCCGGTTATTCCCTTGCCGATTGAAATGGATAAGTCGGAGGAACGCTTTGCGCAGAACCTGCAAAACATGCATGCTCTCATGAAAAGTATTTCCAAAGAAACGGGCCGCAGGTTCTCCAACCGGAAACTGATTGAATCCTGCAAAAGCATTAATGTGGCACAGCAGGAAGCATATAAACTATACGGCTTGCTCTCATCCGACAATCCGCCTGTCACGGGTTCGCAGGTTATGGCAGTGCTGAACAGCTACTGTTACGATACGCCGGAAAGTTGGGCGCAGCACGCGAAAATATTGAATGCCGGACTTTCCCAAAAAGCAGCTGCCATGCAGCCTTTGAAAAGGGAAAAGCCGCGTATCTTTATTGCAGGCTCTCCCATTACATTTCCAAACTATAAACTGCCGTTTTTGATGGAAGGTCTGGGGGCACAGATTGTCGGAGACGAGACGTGTATGGCGGGGAGGCTTTTATACGACCCCGTTGTTCCTGATGAGTACAGTACAGACGGCATCTTACGTGCGCTTACGGCGCGATATGTTTGCGCATGTACGTGTCCGGTATTCGAGCAGACGGACGATCGCCTCAGCAGTCTCACAGAAAAACTGCGTCAGACGAAAGCGGAGGGCGTTATTTATCATATCCTGCGCGGCTGCACGCCTTACGACTTCGAATTGTCCATGGTGGAACAGCTGGCAGATAAGCTTGATATTCCGGTTCTGCGTGTGGAAACAGATTTCTCCGCCGAGGATGCAGAACAGGTAAAAATCCGCCTGGAAGCGTTTGTTGAATTGATAGAACAAAGGAGATAAATACATGGGAAACTATTACGTGGGACTGGATGCCGGTTCGACATACCTGAAAGCGGCATTGATAAAGGATAACTGTGTTTTAGGCGCTGAACTTCTTCCAACAGGCATCGACTGTGAGGAAACTGCGACCAAATTGCTGGAAAAGATCTATGCGAGCCAAAGTATCACACGCAATGATATCGCCGTAATCACCGCAACCGGATACAGCAGGCGCAGTATCGGCCTCGCAGATGCCACAATTTCAGAAATCACCGCTCATGCCTGCGGTGTACAATTGACAGCCCCTGAAAACGTGCATCCGCGCTTGATCATTGATATCGGAGGCCAAGACAGCAAGATCATCAGCCTTGGCCCCGATGGACATATCGTTAATTTTACAATGAATGATAAATGCGCCGCTGGAACAGGAAAGTTCTTGGAGGTCGTGGCTGATCTTCTGGAAACTACCATTGATCAGATTGCTTCGCTTGCGAAAGAGAGTACAGACCCCTGTCAAATCAACAGCACCTGCGCCGTTTTCGCCCAGACGGAAGTGATCTCTCTTCTTGCTCAAAAGAAAAGCCGAAGTGATATCCTTGCAGGTATGCATATAGCCATGGCAAACCGTATCGCCAAAATGGCGCGTAAATATAAGTCGGATGGCGATGTGATGATGACCGGAGGCGGCGCTAACAATGATGCTCTTCGATCTGCGTTGGAAGATGAACTGATGTGCGATATTTACAAAGCAAACTATCCGCAGTTCAACGGCGCAATCGGAGCTGCTTTAATTGGCATGCATAATACTGAAAAAATGCAGGTCCAAATTTCTTAATTTAGCACATAAAATTAAATATCAGAAAAGGCAAACTGACCGAAAGGCAGGGGCATAAAGCCAAGAGTCTAAGGTAAATAAGCGTACTATGATAGTCTGGTTGCAAAAAACATATCTTGACTCTGCTACTCCGGATAGAGTCAAGATATGTTTTGATTATGAATGATAAAACTATGACAGGAGTGATATTACAACGGAAATCAAATGGGTATTATGCCCTGTTTGTAATAACAAGACACGTCTAAAAATCCGTGAGGATACAATCCTTAAAAACTTTCCGCTATTTTGTCCCAAGTGCAAACATGAGACACTAATAAATGTACGACATCTGAAAATATCAGTTATCAAAGAGCCAGCCGCTGAGACGCAGAGCCGATAACATGTGAGATTAATCACAGTTATCGGCTCTCCTTGTACATGATCTATAAAGTTGATTGTACTTGCGGTTAAGTTAGTTCAAATACTATCCCTTGTTTTCATGGCGGAGTTCTTTCCAAATACCTCTTGCTGATGCAATAGCAATTTGCTGTTCTTGCTCGTTAGCATCCCGGAACTCCCGAATAAATTGTTCCTGCTCTGGCGTACCGGTTACATCCTCGGGACGAAAAATAAGATCAGCTGGAATACTTAATTCTTGAATGATTTTATAAAGGACCTCAAATGTTGGATTTCGTTTTCCAGTTTCAATGGCAATGATGGTCCTTAAAGAAACTTCTATTTTGTCAGCAAGCGCTGTTTGTGTCATTCCGCGCGATATACGAGCTCTTTGAATGATAGTACCCATTCGCTTCATGTCATAGTGCATTATGTATCACCTCTTATCTAAGTTTAGTAGAAAAAAGATGATTACATAATGTGGTTGTGCGTCATATTTACATGCAATATATTTCACAAAAAACAACAGCCGGACAAGGCAAGAAAAAAAAGACTGCTTTGGCGGGTTATATTAATGCATCCAAAATCAAATGAGTCACCTGCCAAAGCAAACTGAAAGGAGCTTTGGCAGATGTTGTTTTTACTACCAAAATACCACTTTTATAGAAAGGTGGCAGTTTAGCAGATGGCCTGAATATTCTATGGGCAACCTTCCAAGGTAATCGCTTAAAAAAAGTTATTGCTCCATAAGGATAAATTCTAACCTTGCATATGCAAGCTATGACATAATAGTATGTAATTTGTATCAATTTCGACGTACCATGCGGAGGATATTCTGCTTTGGTACGTTTTTTATCTTCTTTTCTCTGGATAAATATTTCTGGTACGTTATATCGACGCGGTGTGATATAAAGCCCCTCTGCCGCTCCCCTCCATCCTCTGTTTCGATTTGCCCAAGCCTAAAAATCGAAACGGAGGAAA
>JAEZFF010000101.1 GCA_023417635.1 Bacillota bacterium
AACTGGATTGACGTTTCAGCACATAACGGTGTGATTGACTGGCCGCGCGTGAAAACTTCCGGCGTTGATGGCGTGGTAATCCGTGTTGGATATGGTGACGATGTTTCCCAGCAGGATAAACGGTTTGCCGAGAATGTCAATGGTGCGCGGGCCGCTGGGCTAAAAGTTGCCATTTACTGGTTCCATTATGCGGATAGCGTTGCCGATATGCTGAAAGAGTGGGAAGCTTGCTGTCAAATCATTCTTCCGTACCGCGGGCAAATTGAATTTGTCGCGTCGGACTATGAGTACGACAGCTACAACTACTATTGCAGAGTCCACGGAGCTGCACCAACGAAGGAACTAATTAACCAGATGGTGATGGCATTTCGCGGCGCAGCAAAAGCGGACGGCTGGAAAACAGCAATTTACACGAACAACGATTACCGCCGCAACATTTTCACGCCACAGACCTTGTCGGCATTCGACCTGCTCTGGCTGGCATATTATTCGGGTGCATCGACTGTGCCATGCAAGATGCAGCAGACAGGCAGTACGGGCCATGTGCCGGGCATCAGCGGAAACGTCGATATGGATGTGGCATTTATGAGCTTTGGAGCTGCAAAGGCTCCCGCTGCTTCTTCACCGCGTGTCGCTGCATTCTACCGGGTGCGCGCCGATGGCCGCTGGCTGTCGGAAGTGCAGGACACAGCCGACTTTGCCGGTATTGCCGGGAAACCGATTACCGACGTTGCGATGCGGGTGTCGGCGGGGACGATAAAATACCGCGTCCATGTGAAAGGTGCAGACTGGCTGCCGTGGGTGACCGGGTGCGACATCAATAACCCGAACGGCTATGCGGGCAACGGGCGTGAAATCGATGCGGTGCAGGACATCTATTACACGCCGGAAGCGCTGAAACCGTCCAAATGCGCGAAGTACCGCATTGCAACAGTTGGCGGCGGATATTATGGCTGGCAACTCGATAATCAGACCACAGGCGGGCAGGACGGCTATGCAGGGACGTTCGGTAAAACGATAGACCGCCTGCAGGTGTGTATTGAGTGAGGGGGTGACGCAGCGGTGTATGACTGGATGATCAGGTATTGGCTGGGTGCACTGTTTGGTGTTCTGACGGGTGTGATGGGGTGGGCGTTTCATCACCTGCGGAGTCGGCAGAAAGCGCAGGAAATTGAGCAGGCAGCCATTAAGGAAGGAATGCTTGCCCTGCTTCATGACCGCATTTACAGCATCTATCAGGGATGTTCCCGCAAAGGATATGCTGCTGTAGATGATATTAAAAACCTGGAATATCTGTACCGGCCATACCATGCACTTGGCGGCAATGGCACAGGCACGGAGCTGTTCGAGCGCGTAAAAAAGATGCCAACAGAGCCGCCGCGAGGTGTGATGGCATAGCCAATAATAACCGGTATCCTCCCGGCAGCAGACGACTACACCACCCAATACACCGGTAATCAAAAAGGCTAACCCGGCAGTTTCCACACCCAAGAAAACTGTGCAGCTTAAGAGCGGGGCGGTCGCACCGAATACCAATGATGCGGCATAACCATATATCATACAAGCCCATCGGAAATCATTGACCGACGGGCTTATTTTTCACAATATATGCACTCCGGTATTGACTATCAACACAATATGAGGTATATTAAAGTTACAAAACTAATTGAGAGGGTGCGTATTTTGAACGAAGATATTACCGTTATCGGCGGCGAAATGGCCGAAAAAGAACAGCAGGCGTATTGGGAGCACATTCAGAAAGAAAATCCAAACCGGCAGATTAAAAGCCTAGAAATTACTATTGACGGCGAATTTGTCAATCTGAAATATGAGCTGGTACCTGTTAAATTTGACCGTATCCGCCGTATTACCGGTTACCTTGTGGGGAACATGGACCGTTGGAATAACGCGAAGCGCGCCGAAGAACGCGACAGGGTTAAGCATAGTGTAGCCTAAAATTTAGGCCGCATCGGATTCATTTCCGGTACGGCCTATTTTTTTGCAATAACCAGTTGAAAGATGAAAGTTTCAGTCCAAATAAAAGTGTATTATTGAGTATTTTCAAGCAACGGCTTAAGCACTTCCCAAAGCATTTGCAGCAAAGGCATTTTGCGCACACCTGCTTTTGTCTTCGCTCCGTCCAGAACATGCGGTTCATTTCCCACGAGTTCAATATGCTTCGAGATGCTGATGGGTCCTCGGGTAAAGTCAATATCTTTGAGCTGAATTCCACAGGCTTCGCTTTTCCTCCATCCAGTGCACAGATAAACCACGGCGGGTAGAGCATCCGGGTCGAGATAATGGCTTTTCGCAATTTCCACTTCGCAACCCATGTGATATGTAACAGGTTCCGCTGCATTGTGGTCGCCAGGTCACTTCGGGCTGCTAATCCAAGTCTGAAAGATTGCATTGAGTACGGTCCTCTTGCTGAACACGGTTGTTCGGGCCATAGTGAAAAGAGACTTCAAAAATTCAGCTATTTCATAAGGTCCCATTTTTTATTCGCTACTTTCCAAATCGTCCTTCAGCCCGCTGCAATTTATCCTGTCGCTGTCGCCACAGTCAGACTTTTGGCAGACTTCTACCGGAAGGGACCGTACCGAGAAAAGCCGCAGGATGCATGGGAGCAAGTCTGCCGTCAGCGGTGGCGGGCGCTGTTGTTGGTGATAAAAGCGAAGCTGGAGCAACGGAATGTGGCATATCCATATTTGGGTCAGAATTCATGGCAAACATTGTTTTGTCGGACAACCGCACGGTAGGGGACTTCATGTTGCCACAGATTATAGGAGCGGGGAAATGCCAGCCATGCTTCCGATGCTGGATAGATAAAGTGCTTTGTTCAGTGCTGCAAACAAAACAAGCCGCCCATTCCCGGGCGGCATAAAAAACTGTAATACTGCATTATAGAGCAGATGGGAATTGGTCATTGCTCCCATCTCTCTTATCGGTATTGCGACGCATTGGTTTCCCTGTTTTAGGTAATGGCTTTATTGTTGGAGCAGCTGAAGTACTTGCAGAATTTAAATTGGATGGTTTATTACTATCTTGTTTATTTTTTTCCATGAATTTATCCCCTCTCGGAGATTAGTTTACTCAGCAAATCAAATTTTATTATATGTGACTCAAGCCGTAAAACAAAAACCGCCCTGAAAGTATCAGGGCGGTCGGCAGGAAAAGAATTTAGGCTGTTCTTACATTAGCGGCACGCATCTTGCGACTGTCTTTAGGATCCGGTTCAACGTCATAAATGACTTTCTGACCTTCGGTGAGAGTCCTGAATCCGGTTGACTGGATTGCAGAGTGATGGACAAATACGTCTCCGCTGCCGTCATCGTTGGAAATAAATCCAAATCCTTTTTCTTCATTGAACCATTTTACCGTACCATTCATTGTTTTGGTACCTCCATAAATTTATTCGTATTTACTGCATAAAAAAGCATACGTTGATGTAAATCTTCACGTCGTGAATAACTTACAAAGGCGTGAAGCAATTCGTACATTGAAAATACAAGTTTAGTATATCCCGATTTTAGTGTAAAAGTCAAGACAAACAAAGAAAAAATTCAAAGGAAGAAAATTCAAAAGAAGAAAAACACCCCCGAAAAGGTAGTACGGCACATTACTGTATGTGCTTTTTGGGGGGAATGCCATAGCTATTATTGTGCTTGCAATTCAAGATGTAAAAAGGTGATGTACCCATAAAAAGCGGGAAGCAGAACATACTTTCCGCTTCTCACTTAACGCCTCGTGTTGGGTCCTAACGCAACTTTTTTGACGTTGTGTTCGTCGTTTTGATTCCTGACATGGCTTGGCTGATTCGGATTTTCCGTATTTTCAGCATTGCTTTTTAAGCCGGTTTTCTTTGTTAATTTCACTTTCATAACGTTTACCTCGATTAATCGGAATAACAGATAGTTTACCCCAAATCATGAAATTTTTTCGAAGGGCGTGAAAATGGTGAAGAAATGTAATTGCCGGTGTATACCGGCGCAGGAAGAGCAGCACAGGAAAGCTGTTAAGATACGGAGAAAGGATGATGACAAGCTGTGTAAATATCTTAAACCTATCCGCACAGCGGCAGGGGCGCGGTGGTTGGCCAGTGCCTGTGTTATTATCCTGCAGCCCGTGTGACGAACCATCTGAAATGACAGCCCTGCAGGAAAGCAGTTGCGTGACCGCCGCAGACTACAGGAGAAAGTTCTAAAATTATCCGTGAATTTTTGTCATATGGTCAACATATTTTTGCAGGCGTTCAGGCGTTTTGATCTCGTCATTCATTTGATGTACTGTTAGCTGTACATTTACCGGAAGTTTCATAAAATATTGACGTGTGTTGTCACTGTTCATTAACAAATCATGTAAGTTTTGATACAAAAAAATTCACCTCGCAGTTAGTATCTGCAAGATGCGAAAAAATACAAGGAGTATGGCAAATGAAAAGCGCTGAGTTTTTCATTCCTGGCCCCCCTCAAGGCAAGGCTCGCCGCGCGTGGTGAGGAGCAAATACATACTCGCCGGGCAAGATGGTCGCGTGGGAAGCGTTTGTCCGCGCACACTGTTGCATCGCACCCGGTGGAGCCGTTGGAAGGCCTTGTTTGTGTTGAAGTTGCTGCATATTCATCAGCTCCACAAATAGTATCATCCTTACAATAAAAAAATACACATATAGTTATGATGATATTCTTGTGGATTCTTCCCTAATAACCACGATTTTGACCATCTATCAACACATTTTACTAATACTAAATGGGTGCCCATTGTGGCGTCTATTTTTACAAAAAGAAAAACAGAGGTTTATTCATCCTCTGCTTTGCAGTATTCCGCGCTGAACTTTTTGATTTCCGCTGTGGGCGTTGTGACGAGTTCGGCACATTTGGCATTGAATGTTTCCAGAACTTCCGGCCGCAGGTCAAGCGGAAACCGGACGTAATGGGTATGCAGATGCTTTTGCTGTGCCGAGTACTTATCTTTTTGGTCCATTAATGAAACGCATAAACGATACATCGCCTGGCACCGATGAGGCACGTTGGTAAATTGTTCTCAGCAGGCAACATGAAAAGATTAGAAAAAGGACAGCCGGTCTTACGGTTGTCCTTTTATGATCTTCTTATTAATATTTGGGGTTATTCATATGTCATCTGTTAATCTTTTTCTTTTGTAGCTTCAATGGATTTCAAGCAGACGTGCGGCACTTTGTAACTCTTGAGTGTCGAAATTACGTGTAAGTCGAGATTAAGCGGATAGTCTTTCGTTAAAATATCGTCCCCTGATACGGATATGAGGCCGGTATTTGAGCGGTACTGAACTTTTGTGACGTGCGCGTAACTATGAGAATGACCACCAGAATATACGAACTTTAAATTATAAATGGTTCTCGCCTTCCTTACGATGTTTTATTATACTCTTAAAAAAGGCATTTAACAAGGAAACGCTGCGACAAGTACTTAAAGCATTGCTCCAGTGCCATACTCTTTCAACATATCAACAAAATTTATCCTATTTGTAAAATCAAGATAGTTATAAACAGTTTCAACCGAGTTATCAACATATTGTCCTTGACAAAATACAATCAACAATATATCGCACACCCATCGTGGCACCTTTTTTTATCTGCTTTAGCAGGTTTTCTAAACGTTTTGCCATTTGGAAAACGAAAATCCGCGTGCTACGCGCGTTATGGGCAATGCCGAATGGCGCAGAAAAACGGATGAGAAGCTCGATAACATACAAAAAGGCGTTTCTGGCATTGACAGCCGTATGTCAAAGATGGAGGGAGCAATTTCAGTACATGAAACGCGGCTCTCTATTATTAAAAACAAAATTGGTATTGGAAACGAAAAATAATTGCCTGGAAATCCCGGCAGAAAGAAGAATACTTATGGATCATAATATGATGGTTCTCATTATTGTCTTGGGCGCGTGTGTACTAATTGCTGGCGGTGCATACTTCGGAAACTTCCTCAGTAAAAAGAAAATCGACGTTTCCAAAGTGGATGGAAAGGCGGTATCGGCTGCGAACGCTGCACAGGCTTTCGCCCTCGCAATCGCTCCCTTCCTGCCCACCAAATACGGCAGCATTTTGAGCAAGCTGGCGATCTC
>JAEZFF010000106.1 GCA_023417635.1 Bacillota bacterium
TAATAATATATTTTGTTTAAAATAGCCAAGACGGAATATAGAGAAAACGAATTTATGGTAATATATCCATACTTTATTCGATAAAAATAAAAGAATGGCGTAAATCGTGACTGGGTGGTGAAGAAAATGGCAGGTCCTGCATGGTTCAGCCTGGGGCTGTATTCCACTGTAATTGTAGTTTTTCTTTTGGTTGTTTCCCTGAGGCAGGGGAATATAAAATCAAAGCAGAAGAAGATTTACCTGCAGATGGAGGAACTGACGATTCTGCTTTTAGCTGCGGACATGGCAAGCCGCTGGTACACTGGCCCGGCCTGGTTTTTCCCAGCTGCACAGGCAGGAACTTACATAAAGTATTTACTTTACCCTTTCCTTGCCTTAAGCTGGTTCCGCTATGTTTCCAATTTGGTTTTGGGGAAAACACAGCGTATCTGGTATGCCGCATTGGCCGTGGTGTGCGTTCTGAACATGGTTCCGTTGCTGCTGCCGCATTTTTACGGCCTGGTATTTTCCTTTGATGCACAGCGCGTCTATCATCGCGGGCCGCTGTACTTGGCGTCGAATACAGTGGTCATACTGATGCTTGTCGTTTCCGAAGTTTTTATCATTCTCTACCGCCGGAAAATTGCGAGAAGATACCTTTTTTCCCTGCTGATTTTTGCGGTTCCGCCTTTTGTGGGCGGCCTGCTGCAGACTTTTTTGTACGGCCTTCCATTCGCACTTTTTGGCATTACACTTTCTCAGCTGACGGTATTTGTGGATATTCAGAACCGCAGTATTGATGTTGACTACCTAACCGGGCTATATAACCGACGCTGCCTGGACAATTATATGGATCGGGAAATACAGAGAAGTGCAGAAGAACCGCTTTCCGCTATCTTGCTTGACATGGATCATTTTAAGCAGATCAACGACCTTTTTGGCCATACGACAGGCGATACCGCATTAGAGGAGGCCGCGCGGCTGATGCGCAAGGTGTCGGGTGTGAATGCCTTTGTTGCACGGTACGGCGGCGACGAGTTCTGCATTGTGCTGAGCAGTGCGCACCCGGAGCAGTTGGCATCCCGCATCCGCAAAAAGATGGAGGAATACAACGCGCGCGGCGGCAGGCTTTACCGGCTGAGTTTCAGCATGGGGTATGCCGTCTACAATCCGCAGGAGCACCTGAGCCGTGTTCAGTTCCAAAAGAAAATCGACAGCCTGATGTATGAAGAAAAAAGCCGCAGGCATTTGGAACGTGGCAATAAGGCCGAAGCTGGAGCGGGATAATACAGCCACCGAAATAAATTTGGAAAAGTTTCGGAATGTATTGTTTTTGACAAGAACAATAAATATAATAGAAAGGAATGATGCTGCTGCGTTTGGGGCTTGTACACCGAAAAAATCCGCTGTGCAGGCAGAATGCAGGTAAAATTTCATCAGGGAGGCGTCAGGATGTCGAATGGCGTGAAAAGGCTGCTGATTATTATATCAGCTGTTGTGGTGCTCGGAAGTGCGGCGCTTATTTGTGCGGCGTTTGTGGGAACTGGCGGTTCGCTCCATGCTTTCAGTGAATCGTCGGCAAACAGTACTCAAACGGTTACTTATTTGCAAATGCTGGGTGTTATGGCTCCAAAATATTCGAAAGTCGTTCTCTGGCGCGGCAAAGAGGAGCATATTATAACAGACCAGAACAAAATTCAGTCGCTGCTGAGTGGCCTTGCAAAAAACAAGCTGGTTCGGCAGCCGGATGGGGCAAAGCCGAAAAGCCAATGGAAGTACCGTCTGGAGTTTTGGGCGGCTGACAACACTGGTGTTTTTTCGTTTACCGACACCGGCGACTTCCGCAAAGACCCCAAGTGCAGCATTTCAGGTTCCGCTGGTTACTATCTTCCGGAAAATCCGCATATGATAGGCAGGCTGCTGGACTCATACTGCAGGGAAATCCTTGGAGCAGGATAAAAAGAGCGCAAAAAAGATGCACGGCAGGTGAGTGCCGTGCATCTTTTGTTCCTGTCTCAGGTGTGTGCCGCGGCGGGACTGATTTCCCCGGAAAGATCTTCGCCGCAGAGCTTCTGGATTTCTTTAGAGTCGGAAGTTTGGCCCAGCACCCACATCAGCTTGGTGACGGCGGCTTCCGTCGTCATATCGTGAGCTTCCAGTACACCGGTTTCCAGCGCTTTCCGGCCCGTCTGATAAATGGAAAAATCACTGCGCTCGTACAGGCACTGGCTGCAGACAATCACGGCAACTCCGGCCTTCACCATCATTTTCAGTTTGGAAACAAGGTCGCGCCGCAGAAAATTCATTCCGCCTGCGCCAAAGGCTTCTACCACAATGCCGCGAAAATCCATTTTCAGCAGCATATCGAAGATGGCGGGATCAAGGCCGGGAATCAGCTTTAAAAGGAATACCCGGCTGCAGATGCGGTCTTCCAGCCGGAAACTGCCGGTTACTTTCGGCAGTGCGCTTTCATTCATTACGAGGCCTGCCGCATTGACAGTGGCAATGTACGGGTAGTTGATGCTTTCAAACGCGTCCATATCAAAGGTTCGGACTTTTACCGCGCGGGTGCCAAGGATGACTTTCCGGTGAAACGCCACAAATACGCCGGGCTTCCCGGAAGCTGCCATGGCAAAAGCGCAGCGCAGATTTTCTACGCCATCCGTCAGCAGATGGGTCAAGGGCAGCTGTGAACCGGTCAGTACCAGCGGAATGGGAAGATTCTGCAGCATGAAGGAGAGGGCCGCCGCCGTGTAGGCCAGAGTGTCGGTTCCGTGCGTCAGTACAATGCCGTCAAAATTTTGGTATTCTTCCGCAACGGTGCGGGCAATGCACTGCCACTCTTCCGGCTGAATGTTGGAACTGTCGAGCTGAAAAAGATTGCGTACTTTCAGTTCGAAACTGGGGCTTAACAGCTCGTGCAGAAACGGGAAGTCACCACCCTGCAGCACCGGGGCAAGGCCTTCGCCTGTCTGCCCGCTGGCAATGGTTCCTCCCGTTGTAATCAGCAGTATTTTTTTCATTCGTTTTTTCCTGCCTTCCGCTTTCAAACGATAAAAAAGGCCCGCCGAAGCGAGCCGAAAATTTTATGGAACAGCTCCGCGTTTTATTTTATAATATGAATGGAGCCGATAACCGGCAGTTCCGCTGCATGGCCCTGAATTGCGTTGATAATGCCGATGACAAACAGTACGAACATCAGGACGCCGTAAATACCCTGGAGCATTCCACCAATCAGCGGGACAAAGTGGAAAATGCATCTGCCAGCCATTACAAACAGGAGAAGCACAAGCCCCTGGTTCGCATGAAACCTGCCGTACCTTGAGTTTGGGCTGATGACGAGCGGCAGAAAGAACAAAATGCCCAAATAAGCAAGAGCTGCCCACACTTTGTTTTTCTCAATGTCCTGCGGGTCATAGCCTTCTGAATATGGGGTGCTTTGGTAAGGCGTGCATGGCTGTCCATTGCAGGGGCCGTTTTGGCCGTTATTGTATGGAGCACCCTGCGGCTGTCCATTGCAGGGGCCGTTCTGACCGTTATTGTACGGAGCGCCCTGCGGCTGCCCGTTGTAAGGGCCATTCTGACCGTTATTGTACGGAGCGCCCTGCGGCTGCCCGTTGTAAGGGCCGTTCTGACCGTTATTGTACGGAGCGCCCTGCGGCTGCCCGCTGTAAGGGCCGTTCTGACCGTTATTGTACGGAGCGCCCTGCGGCTGCCCGCTGTAAGGGCCATTCTGGCCGTTGCGGGAATTATTCCACCCGTTTGGATTATTGTTATCCATTGTGTTCCTCCTTGCTGGAATTACGGTAACAGTATACCATACGGTACGGCGCAGAAACAAGCCCTGCGGAACATATTTTGAGAAAATTAACCAAAATTATCCATCCTTAATAGTATAGTTACGTCAGCTGAAAGGGGAAATCAATCGATGAAATATTTTGACTTGCACTGCGACACAGCTACCCAATGCTGGGAAAAGCACAGCGGCTTGCGGGAAGCGCGCGGGCATGTGAGTCTGCAGAAAGCAAGCCGATTTGAAAACTGGGCGCAGGTGTTTGCCGTTTTTGTAGATGATAAGCGGCGTGGGGAAGAGGCATGGCAATGGTTCCAGAATGTTTCCAGCCTGTTTGCCGATGAAATGGAAAGAAACTCTGATATCGCTTCGTTCTGCCGCTCTTCAGCGGATATCCGCCGGGCAGCCGCAGACGCGAAAGAAATTGGGCTGCTTTCCATAGAAGGTTCGGCTGCGCTTGCCGGAAAGATGGAACATCTGCAGGAAGCGTGGGCAGCAGGGGTTCGCCTGATTACTCTGACCTGGAACGGCCGGTGCGAAGCGGGCGACGGGTGCCTTGCCGAAAACGCGGGCGGCCTTACGCCGTTTGGCTTTGAGCTTGTGCGAGAAATGAACCGGTGCGGTATGATTGTGGATGTGTCGCATCTTTCGGAAAAAGGCTTCTGGGATGTTGCCCGTGCGGCACAGCGGCCGTTTGCAGCGTCGCACTCTGATTCAAAAGCGGTCTGCGGCAATGTGCGCAACCTGACGGACAGCCAGTTCCGCGAGATTGTGAAGGGCGGCGGCCTGGTAGGCATCAATTTCTACCGCGCATTTCTTTCGGACAGCGCGGAAAATGCTTCACCGGAAGACATTGTGCGGCACATTGACCATTTTCTGCATCTTGGCGGCGAAAAGATTCTTGCCATGGGTTCGGATTTCGACGGATGCGAGCTTCCGAACGGCATACGCGGGCAGGAAGATATGGAAAGCCTGTACGCCTTCGTGTGCCGTGAATTCGGGCAGGAGATGGCGGACGCAATTTTCTGGGGAAATGCTTACCGCTTTTTTACCGAAAATCTACAGTAAAAATGAGCTGTAACATGTTATAATAGCAGGAGAATTTCTTGAAAACAAGAAAGGTGTGGAAAAAATGCAGGCAGAGCAGATTAAAAAAGTCGTGATTTCCGGAGCCGGAACGATGGGGACTTCCATGGCACAGATTTTCGCGGCATACGGCTACGAAACGGTTTTGCACAATCACCGGGAAGTAACCTTGCAGAAAGCGCAGAAAATGATTGACCTGAACCAGCAGTCGCTTGTTGTGAGCGGCGAGCTGACTCAAGCCGCGTCGGACGCGGTAAAAGGGCGCATTACGCTTACGGCAGACTATTCCTGCTACCGGGACTGCGACATCGTTGTGGAATCGATTGTGGAAAACATGGATGTAAAACACGAATTCTGGAAGCAGATTTCGGCGCTTACGAGGGACGATGCAATTCTTGCAACGAACACTTCCGGCCTTTCCATTACGGAAATAGCAACAGCCGTGAAAAACCCAGAGCGTTTCTGTGGGATGCACTGGTTTAACCCGCCGCATCTTGTACCGCTCGTAGAGGTCATTAAGGGTGAAAAAACGGAAGAAGCCACGGCGCAGGCCGTGATGGAACTTGCCCGCAGGATTGGAAAAAAGCCGGTGCTGGTGAAAAAAGACGCGAAGGGCTTCATCGGAAACCGCCTGCAGCTTGCTGTTCTGCGCGAGGCAATGTACATTGTTCAGTCCGGCATAGCGAGTGCAGAAGATGTTGACAATGCCATCAAGTACGGCATTGGTTTCCGCTATGCCTGCGTAGGCCCGCTGGAAACGGCAGACCTCGGCGGGCTGGATATTTTCTACCATGTGGCGGAATACCTTGTGCCGGATTTGGACAGCTCGAAAGAAATCCCTCCGCTCCTGAAAGAAAAGTTTGAAAAGGGCGAGTACGGTGTGAAGGCCGGCAGGGGATTTTACGATTACAGCGGCAGCAAAGGCGAAGAAGCCATCAAAAAGCGCGACGCAAACTTTATCAAGGTTTACAATGCGCTTTACAAAGACAAGAAAGACTAAGTTTTTGCAGACTATAAAAGCAGGGCCGCGGAACATAAGTTTCGCGGCCCTGCTGCCATCCGTACGGGTAAGTCGGCGCTCATACGGAAGGATTCAGTCGTTTAGAAGAAATTTTATTTTGCGGGAGCTGCGGCGGAAGAAGCGCTGGCAACAAACATCTTCGGGTCATAAGAGTTCAGGGCTGCATCGTTTACCGAAATGCCCTTTGCAGCGGAAGCATCCTTTTCGAGGGCAGGAAGGAACTCATTGGATTTATAGTTGAGCAGCAGGTTTTCGCGTGCATCTTCGGTCTTCAGCGTTGTTTCAATCGCTTTTGCGGAGTCCCCTTTGGAAAGTAGCAGGTAAATCCCCTGGCTGCCGATTTCAAGCGTTTTCACTTCACCGGTTTTCATGCCTTTGAGCGTAGTGCGCATGGCTTCAGGGTAATTGGTTTCTGTTGCAAGGTTAGCAGAAGCGGTGTGCAGCTCATCAGAACTGCTTTTCATCAGAGCCTTGTAGGAATCGGCAGCCTTGCGCATCGTCAGCTTGCCAGCTTTAATCTGTGTAGCGTAATCGTTCAGTACGCTTTCGGCTTTTTTCTTCTGTGCGTCGGTCATGGCAGAAGTGGCGTTGCCGCTGGCATCGGTGTTGTAAAGGCTGCAGAGGATAAACGAAAAATCAGAGTAGTTTTTAAGGTAGTAGTCTTTCAGCTCCGTATCAGGAACAGCTTTCGTCCCGCTTTTGCCATAGGTTGCGTCAAAGATTTTTTTCTCTTTCATAAAAGCAGTGCCGTACACGGTTTCAAAGGAAGACTGGGCGACACCGTATTTTTCCATAACGGAAGAAGCCTGCGCCCATGCAGAAGAGTTCATCTGCTGCGCCATCTTTTTGTCGGCATCGGTCAGAGTGAGTTTCATAGACTTCATCTTCTGGTCAAGGAACAGAAGAAGCTTTGTGCTGGTAAGCGCTTTGTCGCGAATCCAGGTCTTCGCGTCCTTGTTTTCAATCTTCTGCGAAAGAACGTCTTTGGAGGCGTCCGGCTTTTTGCTGTCCGCCATGGAATAGGCGCTGTAAAGGCTGTAAACATAGCACCCGATGGGGACGCTGTTATTGCTGCTGTCTTTTACGGCCCAGCTTTTATCAGCACCGGAACATCCGGCTGCGGAAAGACAAAGCACCGCGGCAAGAGATACCGCGAGGGCTCTTTTTAGAAAATTCATATTTCACACTCCGTTACTTTTTTATTATGCATCTGCAATTATACACTTTTCGGAGAAGACTGTCCATCCTTTTTGCTGTTAGGCTCCGCGGCGGATTTACCGCTTAAAACGGCCAGCGTTTCTTCCAGAACGTTCAGTGGCTTCTGGCCGGAAGGAATCTTGACGCTGATGTATGGCTTTGTACCGGCGCTGAGCATCACGCGCCCGTGCATGGCTGCAATCAGGGCGGAAACGCGCTCCATGTCGAAGCTTTCGCGGAAGAAAAGAAGCTTTTCGTTCTGCTGCTTGATTTCGCGTATGCCAAGGGCGGAAGCGCGGTTTCGCAGCAAGGCAATCTGCACAAGGCCGTTTACACTGGCCGGCGGGTCACCGAAGCGGTCAATCAGCTCGTCGGTTACGTCGAGCGAATCCTCGTGGGTGCGAATGTCTGCAATGCGGCGGTAAATGTCAAGCCGCTGGTTGAGGTCGGCAATATAGCTTTCCGGGATATGCGCTTCCACCTGCAGGTCCACAAGGCACTCTTCACCGTACTCCTTGACCTCTTCGCCCTTTTCGCGCTGGATGGCTTCCGAAAGCAGATGCAGGTACATGTCGTAGCCCACGGCTTCCATGTGGCCGTGCTGCTCGCCGCCCAGAATGTTGCCCGCGCCGCGGATTTCCATGTCGCGCATTGCAATTTTAAAGCCGGAGCCGAACTCGGTAAACTGCCGGATGGCAGAAAGCCGCTTCTGTGCGATTTCGGAAAGTACCTTGTTTCGCCGGAAAGTAAGGTAGGCGTAGGCGCGCCGTGTGGAACGGCCCACGCGCCCGCGTATCTGGTGCAGCTGGGAAAGGCCCATGCGGTCGGCGTCTTCAATAATCAGCGTATTGACGTTTGGAACATCTACGCCGGTTTCTATGATGGTGGTGCAGACCAGCACGTCAATTTCCTGCTCAATCAGCCGCCGCCAGACTTCGGAAAGCTCCTGCTCACTCATCTTGCCATGGCCGAAACCGACTTTTGCCTCTGGTACAGCGGCCTGAATCTTTGCCGCTGTGCGCTCAATAGTTGCCACATCGTTGTGCAGGTAGTAAACCTGCCCGCCGCGCCGCAGTTCGCGCCGGATGGCTTCATTCACAATGCCGTCGTCGTGCTCCAGCACATACGTTTGCACCGGGTGGCGGTCACGCGGCGCTTCCTCTATGACGCTCATGTCGCGTATGCCGGAAAGCGCCATGTTCAGCGTGCGGGGAATCGGCGTTGCTGAAAGGGTGAGGACATCCACATTTTTATATTTTGTCTTGAGCTTTTCTTTCTGCGCCACGCCGAAGCGCTGCTCTTCATCCACAATAATAAGGCCGAGGTCGCGGAACTCCACATCCTGCGAAATAAGGCGGTGTGTCCCCACGACCATGTCCAGTTCCCCGCGCTTCAGCTTTTTGATAATTTCATCTTGCTGCTTCGGTGTGCGGAAACGGGAAAGCAGCTCTATGCGCAGGGGAAAACCCTCCACGCGCTTTGTAATCGTCTGGTAATGCTGCCATGCGAGAATTGTTGTCGGAACGAGCATGGCACACTGCTTACCGTCCGTTATGCACTTAAAGGCGGCGCGCAGGGCAACTTCCGTTTTGCCGAAGCCGACGTCGCCGCACAGCAGGCGGTCCATGGGCATCGGGCGCTCCATGTCGCGTTTAATTTCATCAATGCAGCGAAGCTGGTCGTCGGTTTCATCAAACTCAAAATGGGATTCAAAATCCCGCTGCCACTCGTCATCCGGCGGAAATGCGTGCCCTTTGGCATTCATGCGCTGCGCGTAAAGCTTAATCAAGTCTTTTGCAATATCCTTCACGGCTTTGCGTACGCGGGATTTGGCCTTTTGCCATTCGGAGCCGCCGAGGCGGCTTAGGCGCACGCTGGCGTCTTCGCGCGGGCCGATATATTTTGAAACCATATCCAGCTGTGTAACAGGTACATAGAGGGTGTCGCCCCTCGCATACTGGACTTTGATGTAGTCTTTTACAACGCCCTGCATGGCAAGTTTGTGGATACCTTCAAAAACGCCGATGCCGTGTGTGGCGTGAACGATGTAGTCACCGGGCGCAAGGTCGGAAATATCGGTGATTTCCTGTCCGGAGCGGGCTTTGCGTGAGCGCTTCGACTTTACGGCAGTCATGCGCCCGCGCGAAATCAGGCCGAAAAATGCGGCGGGGTACTCAAGGCCGCCGGAAAGCGCGCCGGAAGTTACCACGACTTCGCCGCGCGCGATTTTTTCCGGTTTTTCCACATACGCCGCGTTAATGCCCTGTGCCAGGAGGTCTGAGGCAACATTCTTTGCCGCCTTTTCGCTGCCGGCCAGCACGGCGCACGACCACTTGTTCTGCAGCATATTGCGGAGGTCTTCCGTTAAAAGCTGCATACTGCCGCCCCAGGCGGAAAGCTGGCGCACGGTGAAGTTCAGCATGGTCTGCACGGGCGTTTCATAGCTGCCGTGGACGAAATTGTCAAGGTAGATGGCGGCGGATTTTTCAAAAACGGCGAGCGCGTCGGCCCAGTCGCGGGTGTAGCAGTCCAGCGTGCGGCAGAGCGAGCCGTCCGCAAGGCTGTCTTTCAGGTCTTCGTTCCACTGCCACTGCACACTGCGCATCCGCTCGCGTGCTTTGACCGGCTCGCTGACAAAAAGCAGGGTGCTGTTATCCCGGTAATCCAGCAGGCAGGCCGTGTCGCCGCCGTACAAAATCGGCAGAAATTTGTCCGCGTTGCCCAGGGGCAGGCCGTTTTCCAGCTTTTCCGCTTCCTGCTCCAGCACCTTGCGTGCCGCAGGAGCTGATTTGCCGCGCAGGGAGGAGGCCAGTGCCCGGATCTGTTCCGCAAGGCCGCCCGGGTCGGCGACAAGCGCCTCTACGGCAGGCGAGAGAAATACGCTTTCGGCGGACTCTGTGCGGCGCTGTGTTTCGGGGTCGAAGAACGAGAGGGTATCGATTTCATCGCCGAAGAACTCGGCCCTTACCGGCAGAGAAAGCCCCGGCGGGTAAAAGTCAAGGATACCGCCGCGGCGGGAGTACTGCCCCGGGCCGTCAATCTGTGCTGCCTGCTCGTACCCGCAGGCAGCAAGTACGTCCAGCACCTTTTCCATGGAAACCGCCATGCCCGCTTTCAGCGTAACGGTGCGCCGCTTCAGTTCTTTCGGCGGGATGGTGAACTGCAGGGCGGCGTCTACACAGCAGACGACCACGCCGCAGGCGCCATTCAGCAGGGAAGCCAGCGCGAGGATGCGCTGATGCTCATATTCGTGGGAGCTGCCTTCCGCGGCGCGCAGAGAAAAATCGCGGCCGGGGTAAAAAAGCGCAGACATCCCCATAGCCGTAAGGTCGGCGCACAGGCGGTTCGCTTCCGGCTCGTCGCTGGTGATAACAATAGCTCTGCGCCGAAGGCGGGTGCAGAGTGCGTCGATGATGTTTGCCTTGTGGATTTCGCTCACGCCGGTGACTGCAGCGGGAAGGTTTTTTCCCTTTACCGCTGATTCCAGAGAAACGTATTCGTTCAGCCCGCAGAGAGCGTGGTTTAAAAATTCCATTCCAGATCCCCTTAGTTGTACTGGTTCATGGCTTCAGCGGCTTTGCCCTGAACCATCAGCTCCACAGCGGAGTATGCGTGCTCTACCGCTTCGTAAAAGAGCTTTGCGTCGGCTTCCGAAAAGCGCGAAAGCACCCAGTCTGCAAGGTCCCACCGCCGGTCAGGCCGGTCGCCCGTGCCAAGCCGGATGCGCGGGAAGGTGTCTTTCCCCGCAAGGTATATGATATTTTTCATTCCATTCTGCCCGCCGTCGCTGCCCTTCATGCGGATGCGCATTTTGCCGGGTTCAAATGAAATGTCATCATAAATTATTATGACGTGTTCCGGCGGAAGTTTATAAAAATTCATGGCTTCCGTAACACTTTGGCCGCTGAGGTTCATGTAAGTGGAAGGTTTCAGCAGAAGCACTTTCTTTCCGCCGATGGCGGCTGTGCCGCACAGACCCTTGAATTTTAAGCGGTCAATTTTCACACCGCATTTTTCCGCAATATAGTCCAGCGCCATAAAGCCGGCGTTGTGGCGTGTGCCGTCGTATTTTTCACCGGGGTTGCCAAGGCCCGCTACAATGTATTCTACAGGGCCGCATGGCTCTTCCCTTTTTTGAAACAGATTCAGCATGTAAACCTCCGCAGTTATTTTACAGCAATATAAAGATAGCAGTGTGCTTTCCCGTCTTTTGTATACTGTGCGGGAACCGTGCTTTCGTAGTCTTCTGAAAAAGCACGGCAGATGGTGCCAGACTGTTTTTCGGCCCACACCTTTTTCCAGGCTTTGCGGGCGCACTGGCTTATGTCGCCGTTTTCGTCCGATTCATCGTATTTTCGGTACCGGCCTTCCCGGACTCCGTTTTCTAATTCCCCGAAAAATTCCGCTGTAACCGCGAGAATGGAAAGGTCATATTCGCCATTTTCGTCACTTGCGTAATTGCTGTACCGGGAAACTGGGGAAATGCCTTTCAGAAATTCATGGCCGCTGTTAAACAGCAGCGGCAGTTTGCCGCTTTCAATATCGCGCCACAGTTCATCAATTTTTGCCATGCCTGCTTTGGAATTGTCGGTGCGGAGAGTCACGCTCTTTATGCTGTAAGCCATAAAGTTTTACGCCTCCTAAAAAGATTAATTTTGCAGTATAAACCGATAGCGGAGCAGATGATTCTGCTCCGCTGCAGCCTGAAGACCCCAGCGGGGAGTCAGGCTGAAAGAAATTGATTTAATTACACAGAAACTCGTTATTGGGACTCAGTGGTTCCTTTTCGCCAAGGGCACAAAGTGCCATTCGGCGCCTACGGCGCTCACGAGATAAAGCCAACGATAAAAAATAAGCTTTTTTATTGCAGCATTATCAATTTGGGCAATCGTTATTTTTCACACAAAGAGGGGCGAAACCGGTTTGTCTTCGTAAATGCGCTCGATAGCTTCCGCGAAGAGCGGGGCGACGGAAAGCACTGTCATGTTCGGCAGACGCTTTTCATCCGGCACGGGGATGGTGTCAAGCAAAACAAGCTCGTTGATAGGGCTTGCCTTAATACGCTCGAGGGCCGGGCCGGAAAGAACCGCATGAGTGGCGCAGGCCGTAACCTGCTTTGCGCCGTTTTCCATAATTGCTTTGGCGGCGTTGCAAAGCGTTCCGGAAGTGTCAATCAGATCGTCCACCAGAATGACTTTTTTGTCTTTCACGTTGCCGATGATATTCATGACTTCACAGACGTTCGCTTTCTGGCGGCGCTTGTCTACAATGGCGAGCGGGCAGCCAATGCGTTCCGCAAAGTTGCGGGCGCGTGTAACGGAGCCGAGGTCGGGGGATACTACCACATACTCGTCGCAGTGGCCGGCAATGCGCGATTTGATGTGGGAAGCCAGCACCGGAACGCCCAGAAGATGGTCGACTGGGATGTTGAAGAAACCCTGAATCTGCGCGGCGTGAAGATCCATGGTAAGCACGCGGTTAGCACCTGCTGAAGTAAGCAGATCCGCTACAAGCTTAGCCGTAATCGGGTCGTGTGCCTTTGCCTTGCGGTCTTGCCGCGCATAGCCGAAGTATGGGATGACGGCTGTAATCCTTGCGGCGGAGGCGCGCTTCATGGCGTCAATCATAATAAGCAGTTCCATCAGATTGTTGTTGACCGGCGCGCAGGTGGACTGAACAATAAAGCAGTCGGAACCGCGGACGGATTCGTACAGCGAAACCGAAATTTCACCGTCGCTGAACGTAGTAACTTCGCTTTTCCCGAGCGGGAGGCCCAGGCATTTCGCTATCTGCGACGCCGTGTCCCGGCTTGCATTGCCGGCGAAAATTTTAATATCCTTACCATGAAAACTCATTTCCTTCTTAATCCCCCTAATGAATTGGCAGGACCTTTTGCAGCCCCGCAGATTTGTGGTGTAAAAATTTATTGGAAGAAGCGGCTTCCCAATCCTGCCCACATTTAAGAAGGATGGAAAAGGTGCTTCGGATTTTACGCCCTTTCCGGTTTTCCCTGCCCGCTGCCCAGTATGGTGAACGGTTTTGGCCGGAACCCCGGCGCCGCAGTGAATCCTTCACCGCGAACGCTGTCCAGCACTGAACCGGAGCCAATAGAACAATCCTTTAAAATGGTGTTTGGCCCCAGCGTACAGCCGTCGCCAATAAAAGTCTGCCCGTAAAGAACCGTGCCGGGCAAAAGAGTGCAGTTGCGGCCTATGGCAACATCCGGGCCGAGAAGAATCCCATCTGTGCAGGGGATGTCAACGCCGGCACGCATTTGCTTTTCCAGCACTGCGCGCCGCGCAATGGTATTCAGCTCGTGCAGCTGCAGACAGTCGTTTGCGCCTTTCGCTGCATCAGCAGTTTCCGCCGCGCAGGCTCCCGCACGCTTTCCGCACGCAATCAGCAGCTCAACGGCATCCGTCAGGTAATATTCCCCCTGTGAGTTCGAGGTCTTTATCTGCGGCAGAATGCCCAAAAGGTCATTTGCCCGGAACCAGTAAGCACCGGAATTCACTTCCCGCACAGCCCGTTCTTCCGCGGAAGCATCTTTCTGCTCTATAATTGCGCGCACCGAACCACCCTCACTGGTGCGGATAATGCGTCCGTAGCCGGTGGGGTCTTCCAGAATCGCTGAAATCACGGTAACGGAGTTTTCACTTTTTTCGTGCTCTTTCAGCGCATTTGTAATTGTCTGCGGGCTGAGGAATGGCGCGTCGCCATTCAAAATCAGCACATTGCCGCCCGCCGCGTGCGAGCGGATAAAGTCCGCCGCCATCATCACGGCGTGGCCGGTTCCGCGGCGTTCTGCCTGAAGGACGGAAACAACTGCCGGGTCATTTTTCTGCAGGTAAGCGTTTACCTGCTCGTGCAGGAACCCTGTAACCGTGCAAATGTTTTGAAGCCCCGCCGCGCGGGCCGAGTCCAGAACCCATTGTAGCATGGGCTTAAAAAGGACCGGCGAAAGACATTTTGGGCGGTCCCATTTCATCCGTTTCCCCTCGCCCGCGGCGAGGACAACGGCGCAGTTCTGCTGTGACATTCGTTTTCCTCCGTATCAATGCTGAAGCCGGTTTTTCATTCATTCTTATTATCTCATATAAATTAATTTTTGCAAGTGAAATGTGGCAAAACCTTTTTTTCACAGCGTTTTTGAAAAAAGCGGAAAGCACAAAATGCGCGCTTTGCATTTTCGGAAAAGCACTTAGCCCCATTTTGCTGGTATTTTTACAAAATATCTTGCCTTTTCCTGCACAAATTTTTATAAATTCCTGTAGCTTTTATGCCGTTAATTTGGTATAATACTTTTTGAGCGTTAATTTCGAGCATGATTTTTATTTTTTAAATATTTAGCTCGACAAAATATTATCATTATAATTCAGGAGGTATAGTTTATGGGTCAGAAGTACTTGTACTACTTCACCGAGGGCAGCAAAGCCTTTAACGGCAATATGACCACGATGAAGAATATCTTGGGCGGCAAAGGTGCCGGCCTGGCAGAAATGACGGCCGCCGGTATGCCGGTCCCGCAGGGCTTTACGATTACAACAGATGCCTGCACAAAGTATTATGAGGATGGCCGCCAGATTAATGCGGACATTCAGAAAGACATCTTTGAACACATGAAGGGCCTGGAAAAGATTACCGGAAAAACGTTTGGTGACAACAGCAACCCGCTGCTGGTTTCCGTCCGCTCCGGTGCACGCCAGTCTATGCCTGGCATGATGGATACCATCCTGAACCTCGGCTTGAATGACGAAGCCGTTGAAGGCCTTGCAAAGAAGACCAACAACCCGCGCTTTGCTTACGACAGTTACCGCCGTTTCGTGCAGATGTTTGCAGACGTCGTCATGGGCGTTTCCAAAAGCCTGTTTGAAGACGAAATCGACAAGATGAAGGCCGCAAAGGGCGTTAAGAACGATATTGACCTCGGCGAAAACGACCTGAAGAAACTGGTCGTCGTTTTCAAGAAGATTTATGAAGACAACGAGCATAAGCCGTTCCCGCAGGACCCGAAAGAACAGCTGATTGAAGCAGTTAAAGCTGTTTTCCGCAGCTGGGACAACCCCCGCGCAAACGTTTACCGCAAGATGAACGAAATCCCGTATGAATGGGGCACTGCAGTCAGTGTTCAGCAGATGGCGTTCGGTAACTCCGGCGACAACTCCGGCACAGGCGTTGCGTTTACCCGTAACCCGGCTACCGGCGAAAAGAAACTTTTCGGCGAATACCTCATCAACGCACAGGGCGAAGATGTTGTTTCCGGTGTGCGTACACCGTCCCCAATCAGTCATCTGAAAGACCAGATGCCGGAAGTTTACGCGGAGTTCAACAAGATTGCAAAGAACCTTGAAAACCACTTCAAGGATATGCAGGACATGGAGTTCACCATCGAAGACGGCCACCTCTATATGCTGCAGACCCGTAACGGCAAGCGTACTGCTCAGGCTGCCCTGAAGGTTGCCTGCGACCTCGTTGACGAAGGCATGATTGACGAAGAAGAAGCAGTTCTGCGCGTTGAGCCGAAACAGCTTGATGCCCTTCTGCACCCGCAGTTTGACCAGGTTGCTCTTGAGAAAGCCAAGGCAATCGGCCATGGCCTCGCAGCTTCCCCGGGCGCTGCATGCGGCAAGATCGTATTTTCTGCCGAAGATGCAAAGGCATGGAAGGCAAAGGGCGAAAAGGTTGTACTGGTTCGCCTTGAAACTTCTCCGGAAGACATTGAAGGAATGCAGTCTGCGGAAGGTATTCTTACGGTTCGCGGCGGCATGACTTCCCACGCAGCTGTTGTTGCGCGCGGCATGGGTACCTGCTGTGTTTCCGGCTGCGGCGAAATTGTTGTGAATTACGACAAAAAGCAGTTTACCCTCGGCGGCAAGACCTACAAAGAGGGCGATTATATTTCCCTTGATGGTTCTACCGGCAACATTTACGGCGAAGCACTTCCGACTGCTCCTGCAACCATTTCCGGCGACTTCAGCCGCTACATGGCATGGGCCGACAAGGCTCGCAGGCTTCAGGTTTACACCAATGCCGACACTCCGAGAGACGCTAAGCAGGGCCGTGAGTTCGGTGCTGAAGGCATCGGCCTATGCCGCACAGAGCATATGTTCTTTGAAGGCACCCGCATCAAGGCTATGCGTGAGATGATTGTTTCCGAAACAGTCGAAGAGCGCAAGAAGGCTCTTGCAAAGATTATGCCTTTCCAGCAGGGTGACTTTGAAGGCCTCTACACAGCAATGGAAGGCCGTCCGGTTATTATCCGCTTCCTCGACCCGCCGCTTCACGAGTTCCTGCCGACCAAAGAAGCCGACATCAAGGAAATCGCCGGAGAGCTTAACATTACAGTTGAGCATCTGAAAGAAGTTATTGCAAGCCTGCATGAGTTCAACCCGATGATGGGCCACCGTGGCTGCCGTCTGTGCGTCACTTACCCGGAAATCGCCGAAATGCAGACTACGGCTGTTATCAACGCCGCTATGAACGTTAACAAGGCGCACCCGTCTTATAACGTCGAACCGCGCATCATGATTCCGCTTGTCGGCGAAGTCAGAGAATTGAAATACGTCAAAGATGTTGTTGTAGCAACAGCAGACAAGCTCATTAAAGCTGCAGGCATCAAGATGAAGTATCAGGTTGGTACCATGATTGAAATTCCGCGTGCTGCACTGACTGCGGGTGACATCGCCAAGGAAGCTGAGTTCTTCAGCTTCGGCACCAACGACCTGACCCAGATGACATTCGGCTTCAGCCGTGATGATGCTGGGAAGTTCCTCAACTCTTACTATGAGAAGAAGATTTATGAGTCCGATCCGTTCGCACACCTCGACCAGGTCGGTGTGGGCAAACTGATTAAGATGGCTGTTAAAGACGGCCGCGCTACCCGCCCGGACATCCACCTCGGCATCTGCGGCGAACACGGCGGCGACCCGTCTTCTGTAGAGTTCTGCCACTTTGCAGGCCTCGACTATGTTTCCTGCTCACCGTACCGTGTACCGATTGCACGTCTGGCTGCTGCTCAGGCTGCTATTAAAGAAAAAAGAATGAATGCTGCGAAGTAATTCACGCTTTTGCAAAAAGTAAAAAATCCCCCGTCTTTCCGGCGGGGGATTTTTTTCAATATCTGCGGCCGGCCTGATTTTGGAAGGGCTGGCGAATGGGGGCGGTGTTGTTTTGTCGAAAAAACAGACTAAAATTATCATCTGCATCCTGCAGGCGGCAATTTTCGGGCTGATGTTTCTGCCGTCTGCACGGGCTGCAAATTCTGCACCACTGAATGCTTTTGACCTGATGCAACTTTATTCAGCGGCTGGGTTTAACCTCGATTCCTTGGTGTATGCGGTACTGGCTATCTGCGGTGCCGCAGTGACGGTGCTGGCACTTTTCTTGCTGCGCAGCCGCCGGAATTTCGGTACTGCAGCCTGTTTGAGCGCGTTCCTTACAGTTGTACACGCTTGTTTCTTTACAGCGCTGAAAAAGGGTCTTGCGGGAACGGTTACCCTCACGGGGATGCACTACCTGATCGTGCTGCTGGCTTTAATGAGCATGGCAACCGCGATTCACGGCTTTCTCATTTCGGCACCTACAGTGGATGGCCAGGAAGCAAGAAAACCCTAAACTTTCCGCAGAAAAATTAATCAAAAAAACGCGCGAACCGTGTGGCTCGTGCGCTTTTTTGTCTTTGCAGCACAATAAGATTCCCAATTAATACCCTGCGCTCAATTCTTTACAGGCTTCCTCTTCCGCATCCCCATTCGGTTCTGCAAAAGCAACGTTTCCTTCGGTAATAGGAGCAATGACTTTGCCACTTGTGACTTTTTTGTTTCCGGCCCAAATAGAGAGGCAGCCTTTTGACTTCGACAATTTTGCTGTCGTGCCCGCAAAAGATTTTTGGCCTTTCTCCGTTAGCTGAAATACGATTTGATTAGGACGCTCCGACTTAATGTGGAGCGAGTAAAATCCTTTGATTTCATCGGCTGAAATTGCTGCGGAGCCGTCTTTCGAAGTCCCTTCCCGAAAACAAACGTTCGGGGCCACTTGAATCAGACGATTGCTGGGGTTGCTGTGGTTTTCCGTCTGGATGCTGCCTATGTCTGTGGCGGCAGCGCTGCTGATTCCCCGGGAAGGTACCGCAGCTTCGCTGGAATTGGTGATAGCCTTGGAGCAGGATGTCAGCAAAGCCAGCAAAATGCCAGAGAAAAGCAGCAGAGCAAACCTTTTCATAAGAATTGTTTTCTCCTTTAAAATCCTATTTTGTCATACTGAATTATTCAATAATACAGCAAATTGGGAATATATTCAATAGAATAGATAGCATATTATGGTATAATATGCTATTCAAAAAATAATTTTACAGTTGCACAAAAAGGCTTTATTACTTCTGGCAATAATGATGATTGAATTTCAGCAAAATAGAGGTTATCATTGGAATGGTAACATATACCATAATATGGAATAAGATCCGAACCCCATGCGGAGTATGGAAATTTTTAAATGCATGGCGGACAAAAATAGGACGAAGCCTGTTTTTTATCCAAATGAAGTTGGCTATATTGAGACGATAAATCAGCTGGCAGAGTATCATAATAAAGACAGTTCTGTTGGAGGAGGCTCTCATATGACAAAAAAATTAATTTTCAGTGCTATAGGGATTACACTGACACTGTCTGTTTTGCTTTTTTCCGTTGGTGCTTCGGCAAGTGCAAGGCCGCAGAAACCTTCTTCCGCTGCGGGGAGTTCACAGGCTGCCGCCAGCGGAAAAATACTGGCAACGGTCAACGGAAAAAATATTTATCTTTCCGACTTTCAAGAGCGGTTACGGGTGTACCATGCCCCGGCTGCCATTCAGTCGGAAAATGCTGCTCCCAATGCTCTGCAGAGTAAAAAATCAGGGATTGTGAAACAAACCAGAAAAACCGACCGCCAAATCCTGTCGGAACTTATTAAAGTGCAGGTTATAAAAGACGAGTGCAGCAGGCAGTCCATTTCCGTTTCACGCGCTGAAGCAAAAGAAGTGTTGGAGAGGAATTACAAGACTTTTCAGAACTTAATGAATAACGGCTCAGACCTTGAGAAAAAGCAGGCTAGGTCAGCATGGAATTCCTATACTGCCATAGCAAAAACCCTTGGAGTTTCATTGGATGAGTACACCAAAAAGTATGGAGTAGATGCCATGCAGACTGCTTTGACGGAAAGCAGGTATTACCAGCATTTCGCGTCGGGCCTGTCGCAGAAAAATCTTACAGAGGAGCAAATAAACAGCCTGTATGACAAGTCGGTGCAGAGTCTGATTCAAAAAAGCAAGATAACAGTCAATGATTCATTGCTTGAAAATTAAGCATGAGCCTTGCAGACGCCGCAGAAATTGAGATTGTTTTCTGCGGCGCTTATTTTTACAATTCTATAAAAAGCGGTGCGAACCGAAAGATTCGTGCGGCTTTTTTTGCTGTTTTGGGGCAAAATGAGAGCGCGGGATTGTATTTCCCGTGTTTTTCAACTATAGTAATGTATTGCGGGGCGGAAAATGTCGTTTTGCCCCGGGGAAGGGAGATGCCGTATGGCGGATGTTATTATTCTTGGGCGCGGCCCGGCGGGAATCTCAGCGGCGCTTTATACAGCGCGTGCCAAGCTAAACACTGTGGTGCTCGGCAAAGCGGGCGGGTCCCTTGAAAAAGCCGGGAAAATTGAAAATTACTTTGGCTTTGCGGAGCCGGTTTCCGGGCGTGAGCTTTTGGAAAACGGTGCGGCGCAGGCACGGCGTGTAGACGCTGAACTTGTGGACGCTGAAGCTGTTGATATTTCCTATGATGGGAAGTTTACGGTGAGTACGGGAGAAAAGGAATACCGTGCGCCGTTTGTCATCCTTGCGACGGGTTCTGTGCGAAAATCGCCGAAGACCACGGGGCTTGCAGAGTTTGAAGGTCATGGGGTAAGCTGGTGCGCAGTTTGTGACGGCTTCTTTTACCGTGGCAAAGATGTGGCGGTGCTTGGCGCGGGCAGCTATGCCCTGCACGAAGCGCAGGTGCTTCTTCCTATTGCCCACAGTGTGACAATCCTGACGGATGGCGTTGAGCCGGAAACAGAGTTTCCAAAGAAAATTCCCGTGCTGACGGAAAAAATTGATTCGCTGTACGGTGAAACAGTGCTGCAGGGTGTTCGCTTTGCGAGCGGCGCCCAAAAAGAGATAGCCGGCCTGTTTATCGCTCTTGGCGTTGCGGGGAGCGTCGACTTTGCGCGGAAGCTGGGTGCCGAAATGAACGGTGCGGTAATTAAGGTGGACGAAAGCCGCCGTACGAGTGTGCCCGGTTTGTATGCAGCGGGCGACTGCACCGGTGGGCTGTTCCAGATTTCCAAAGCCGTTTGCGACGGCGCGGTTGCCGGGACTTCTGTTGCCCGTGAATTCCACGAGGCAGTTTTATGAGAGGGGAGTGTCTTTTCGGCAGCAGGCCGGATGATTAATCAATGGATTTTTCTAAAATTGTACAGCCCCTTTTAAAATGGTATGAAAAAAATGCGCGCGTTCTGCCGTGGAGGGATTCCCCTGAACCGTACCGCGTGTGGATTTCGGAAATCATGCTGCAGCAGACGCGCGTTGAGGCCGTGATTCCGTATTTTGAACGGTTTGTGCGGGAAGTTCCGGACGTGCGCGCCTTGGCGGAAATACCGGACGAGCGTCTTTTAAAACTGTGGGAGGGCCTCGGCTATTACAGCCGTGTGCGGAACCTGAAAAAGGCCGCGCAGGTTCTCATGAAGGAATACGGCGGAGTGCTTCCCGCCGATGCAGAAGAGCTGAAAAAACTGCCTGGCATTGGAGAATACACTGCCGGGGCTGTGGCGTCTATTGCCTACGGCTTACCGGAGCCTGCCGTGGATGGAAACGTGCTGCGCGTTGCTTCGCGACTTGCGGCATCCGCACGGGATGTGACGGAGCCGGGTGTAAAGCGGGATCTTCGCACGTCTTTGCGGAAGGTTTATCCGGAAGGAAAAGCCGGAGCGTTTACGCAGGCACTGATGGAGCTTGGCGCGACGGTCTGCCTGCCGAACGGAGCACCGGCCTGTGAAAAATGCCCGCTTGCTTCCCAGTGCGAAGCGCACCGCGCCGGGCGGGAAACGGATTTCCCCGTAAAACCGCCGAAGCCGGAACGCCGTGTGGAAGAGCGCACAGTCTTTCTGCTTTGCTGCGGGGAAAAAACCGCTGTGCAAAAACGTCCGCTTCATGGTTTGCTTGCCGGGCTGTGGGAGTTCCCCAATGTGGAGGGCGTCCTTCCCCAAAAAAAAGCGGAGGAGTATCTGCGCGGTTTTGGCCTGAAAGCCTGCGGTATGGAGAAGCTGCCGAAAGCAAAACATATTTTTTCCCACCTTGAGTGGCATATGACGGGGTACTTTGTACAGGTGGAAAATCCGGGCGGCAGCTTTGTCTGGGAGTCACGCACGGTGCTGCTGCGGGATTATGCGCTTCCCTCTGCATTTCGCGCTTACCGGAAAATCCTGCAGAATTTTTCGGGAGCGCCGAATATTTCATTTCAAATAAGGAGACAAAAACATGGCATTGTCTGATCCGCATCGGAAAGCGGAACTTCTTATGGTTGCAGCAGCCGTCCTTTGGAGCACGGGCGGCATCCTAATCAAAATGATTCCGTGGAATCCACTTGTTATCTGCGGTGTGCGCAGCCTGTTGGCGTCTGCAGTGCTGTACGCTTATATGCGAGTTTCTGGCGCAAAGGTACGCCTGAACCGCTTCTCGGTTTCTTCTGGGTTACTGCTGGCGGGGCTGATGTTCTGTTTTGTCTTTTCCAACAAACTGACGACGGCAGCCAATGCCATTGTGCTGGAGTACACTTCGCCTGTGCTCATTCTTGTGTTTTCTGCCGTGTTCCTGAAACAAAAATTCGGCAGGCAGGATTACATCGCTGTTGCGGCGGTCTTTTTCGGCATAGCGCTTTCGTTTTTTGACCACCTCAGCCCCGGACACATTGCCGGGAACTGTGTCGCACTCCTCTCCGGAGTTTTCTGCGCGGTAAGCTACATAGTCTGCGGTTGGGCAGACAACGACTCCCGCCTGAGCGGGATATTATTTTCGCACATCCTTTCGGCGGCAGGAGGACTTCCGTTCCTTGCAGTGTATCCGCCGCATTTTACGGTGCCGTCTGTGTTGAGCGTGCTGGCCCTTGGCGTTTTTCAAATTGGCATTTCCTATATTTTTTATGCCCTGGCCATGCGGCAGTGTCCGCCGCTTGCCTGCTCACTCATTGGCGCGCTGGAGCCACTGCTGAACCCTGTGTGGGTGTTCCTGTTTAACGGGGAAGCACCGGGTGCATTTGCTTTGTGCGGCGGCGCGATTGTTTTGCTTTCGGTTACCGGGTGGTGTGTTTGGCGCGACCGCTTTCTTGCGGTGCATCAAAGCAAACGGGTTTGACGAGAACTGCCGTGTGTTGTAAATTTTCGGCGGTTACGCTATAATAAAGTGGAATATTCGCCTGGGTTTACAAGACCTACGGCGTGAAGACCATTCAGGGAAGAAGGCTGGCCGAGTGGCAAAAATAATAGCCGTTTCGAACCAGAAGGGCGGCGTGGGAAAAACCACGACGACCTGCTCCGTTGCGGCGGGACTGAAAAAACGAGGCTACCGTGTGCTGGCAGTAGACCTTGACCCGCAGGGCAACCTGGGGTTCAGCATTGGGGCCGAAACAGAAACAAGCGCAACCATTTACGACGTTCTGAAAGAGGAAGTCAAAATACAGTATGCCATTCAGCGGACGCCCGCTATGGATGTCATTATTTCCAGCATTTTGCTGAGCGGCATTGAGCTGGAGTTTACCAACAAGGGCCGCGAGTACCTGCTGAAAGAAGCCCTGCGCCCAATCGGAAACATGTACGACTTCATTTTGCTTGACACGCCCCCGAACCTTGGCATTCTCACTATTAACGCCTTTGCGGCTTCAGATACCATTATTGTACCAATGATTTCGGATATTTTCAGTCTGCAGGGCATTGCACAGCTTTACGAAACAGTAGAGCGGGTGCGAAAATACTGTAATCCCGGCCTTTGCATTGCAGGCATCCTGCTGACGCGGTTTAACCCGCGCACGCTTTTGAGCCGTGAAGTGCGCGGTACGGCAGAGCTTGTTGCGCGCGACCTGCATATCCGGGTGTTCGACTCGAGCATTCGCAGCGGCATTGCGGCGAGCGAGGCGCAGTCGGTGCAGCGGAGTGTGTTCGATTATGCCCCGAACAGCAATGTTGCCCGGGACTACAACAGCTTTATAGATGAATTTCTTGCAAAGGGAGGCGTCGTAGGCCGTGAGCAGATTGGACCAGCAGCCGACGCTGCAGGAATCCGCGGAAGAGAACAACCTCCAAAATTCGGGAATGGCGCAAACCCCGCACAAAGCAGTAATTTCGGCAGCCCGCCCCAGGAAAAAGCGTGGCAGCCCGTCGAAAGGGGCGAGAACGGTAAGAACGAAACGAGAAATTGACAAAGAACTGATGTACCAGAAGCTCATGCCGTCGGGAATGCATAGCTTAAACCCGGAAGAGGAAGCTGGCGGTACCGAGGATGCGGAAGCTTCGTATATCCCGCCTGTGCCATCCGCCCCGGAGCAGCAGCCGCCTACGTCGCGCAGTGTGGCAATCCCGTGGCTGAACGACCGGCAGATAACCGTTGTCAATATTATGGAAACCCAGGTGATGGGGAAACTTGATTCCCTGCTGGATCGCTTTACCTGCTGCCGGTGTGACCGCTGCAAAAAAGACATTGTTGCGCTGGCACTGAACAAACTGCCGCCAAAATATATGGTCCTGACGGAAGGCCAGCCCGACCCGGAAGTCGATGAAAAGACGAATTCCAAGATCGTTCTGGCTATGATACAGGCCCTTATCCGCGTAAGGGATAACCCAAGGCACTGAAAAAATTTGGGAGGGATTTTTCATGTATGAAGAAATTGCCGAGCAGGCGGGAACCGCAGTACGGGAACTTTTAAAAGTCGCACGCTTGAAACCGGGTGATATTTTCGTGGTGGGATGTTCTTCCAGTGAAGTAGGCGGGCATAAAATCGGTTCGTTTTCTAACACTGAAGTTGCCGACGCAATTTTCGGCGCGGTTTACCCGGTGCTGAAAGAACAGGGCATTTACCTTGCCGCGCAGTGCTGTGAGCACCTGAACCGCGCGCTTATCCTGGAGCGCGCAGCGGCGGAAAGCCACCGCATCCCGGTTGTAAACGTAATGCCGCAGCCGAAAGCGGGCGGTTCGTTCGCTACGGCGGCATGGCATGGCTTCGACGACCCCGTGGCCGTGGAGGAGCTTGCCGCGCAGGCCGGTATCGACATTGGCGACACGCTCATCGGCATGCATCTGCAGCCGGTTGCCGTTCCGGTGCGCGTTTCCATACGCAAGGTAGGCGAAGCAAACCTTGTGTGCGCCCGTACCCGCCCAAAGTTTATCGGCGGCCAGCGCGCGCATTACGACGAGCGTTTCCTTTAGCCTGTGGAGCGGGGGCGGTGTAAAACCCGTCCCCGCTTTTGTGGCAGGCGCACTGCCCAGGCAGAAAAGCCTCAAAATAGCTGGAACTTATTAACATTTTAAATTGGCGATGTTTTCAGCTTCTTCTATTTGCGCAGGGGACGAAAGCATGATATAATCAGTTACATAAGTATAAAAAGAAAAAACAGCCGGTTTTTCCGCCGGCTTTTTGCGATAGAAAACAGGAGGAAACGCGGTGAAAGACGCTTTTCATTCTTCAGGGTTTAAACTTTTGGCGACCTTAATGGCCGTTATGTTTTGCCTGATGCTGTACACTTCCCGGCCGGGAAGCGGTACTTCTTTAGGAAAGATATTTGGCTTTGTGCTTACGCCCATGCAGCGCATCAGCACCATAGTAACAAACAATGCAGCGGCGGCTACAAATACGGCGGGGAAGTCAAAAGATCAGCTTGAAGCCGAAAATGAAAAGCTGCAGCAGCAGGTCAATGACCTGAACAAAAAACTTGTAAACTACTACAGTTACCAGCAGGAAAATGCGCAGCTGCGTAAATTCCTCGAACTGAAAAATAACAACCCCGACTTTAAGCCGGTGGCCGCCGCCGTTGTGGGCCGTGACCCGAACGACCTTTTTGGCCAGTTTACCCTTGACCAGGGCTCACAGAACGGAGTAAAAAAGAACGACCCGGTTGTAACGGAAGCGGGCGTTGTAGGCTGGGTTTCGGCAGTAAGCCCAAACTACAGCCGTGTAACGACAATCCTTTCGCCGGAAACAAAAATCAGCGCTGCCGATAAGGTCAACCGCGAAACAGGCATTGTTGGAAGTGACGTCCAAACTGCTGACCAGAACACGCTGAAGCTGCAGTACCTTTCCGCCGAAACAAAAGTGAAGGCTGGCGACCTTGTGGTTACAAGCGGCATTGGAGGCGTGTACCCGCGCAACATGATTGTTGGTACAGTAAAGTCGGTAAAGCACAGCCAGTACGATGTTTCGCTGTATGCCGAAGTGCAGCCTGCCGTAAGCGTGAAGGATGTGCACGACGTAATGGTCATTACCTCATTCCTCGGTCAGGGCGAAGAGATGAAAGCGGCGCTTTCATCCTCTTCCGCGCAGCCGTCTTCTTCCGGAAGCAGGTGACAGTACGAAATACCGTATTCTTCGCTGGTTTGCGTATACTATAGAGATATTCGTTACTTTCGTCCTGCAGGAAACGCCGGGGCTTCTCCCCACCGTGTGCGGTGCAAGGCCGGTGCTTGTCATACCCGCTGTCCTTGCCATAGCCATGTTCGAAAGGCCGATCCCCGCAACAATTTTCGGCCTGTTCGGTGGCTTGCTGATTGATTTTGGCTTTGGCGGGATGCTGGGCTTTCACGCTTTGCTGCTTGCTGCGGTATGCTACTTTGTTGCCGTTATGGCGGCAAACCTTTTCCAGACGAATTTTCTTACCGCCGTGCTGATTTCGGTGTTTGTCACAGCGGGAATCACTTTGTTGCAGTGGGCTTGCTTTTATGTGCTTTACGGCTACCAGCACGTGCTGTATGCGCTGAAGGTACATTACCTGCCTTTGTTTGTTTATACCATAGCCTTGACGCCGGTTGCTTACTACTTTAACCGTGCGCTGGCCACACAGATTTGCTCGAAGGAGGAGTAACGGCCGTGGATGAAGAAGAAAAGAGATCTTCCGGCAAAGGCCGTTTCCTGTTTGCCGCGCTGGTACTGGTGGTGATTGGGGCGGTGTTTGTTCTGCGCCTTGTGGACTGGCAGGTGAAGAACGGAGCAAAATGGTTCCAGCAGGCGAGTCAGGCGGGCAGTGACACCGTAAAGATGGATGCGGCCCGCGGCGAAATCCTTGACTGCAAGGGAAACGGGCTTGCGATAAACGAAAGCGGCTACGCCATTCAGTTCAATGCCGCAAAGTTAGATGAAAAGACCGAAAATAAGACGATTCTTACCCTGATAAAGTTGATGAATTCCCGAAAGGAAAAGTGGACAGACAGTCTGCCCATACGCCTGGTGTCCGGCGGCAAATATGAATTCCTCCCGGGAAAAGATTCGGAAATTTCCTACCTGAAGTCCAAAGACTACCTGCACATGAATTCCTACGCAACAGCGGACGAGTGTATGCAGCAGATGATTAAGAAGTATGGATGCACCGGGTATTCCCCGGAAGATACGCGCAGCATCCTTTCGGTGCGGTACAATATGACAAAATCCGGCTTTTCCGTTTCCCGGCCATATGTTTTCGCAACGGGTGTGCAGCAGGCAACTATTGCCATCATCAGTGAAAACTCATCTTACCTGCCGGGTGTGGAGACAAAAGTTACAACCGTCCGCAAATATCCGAACGGGACTCTTCTGCCGCATATTCTCGGCACGGTGGGCGCCATCTCGCCGGAAGAGTACAACGCACTGCACAAAACGAAGGATTATGCCCTTGACGCGCGCATCGGGAAAAGTGGAGTGGAGCAGGCTTACGAGGATTGGCTTCGCGGCAAACCGGGTGAAAAATCCGTTCAGTTTAAACCAGATGGCTCTTATGCTTCCGAAGCCGTTACAAAACAGCCTTCTTCCGGAGATACCGTCTACCTTACAATCGACGGCAATCTGCAGAAAGTTATCAATGCCTCGCTCGCAAAGCATGTGACGGAAGCGCGTACGCAGGGCAAAGGAACCGACTGTCACGCCGGCGCCGCTGTTGTGCTGCGGGTGAAGGATTTTGCGGTGCTTGCCGCTTCCACATACCCTTCGTATGACTCGAACAAATACACGAACGACCCCAATTATTACAGCCAGCTGCTGAAAGATACCAGCAAACCGCTTATTAACCGCGCATTCGACGGTGTGTTTACCCCGGGCTCCGTTTTTAAGCCTTCGGTTGCACTGGCAGCACTGCAGGAAGGCGCCATTACGAACTCCACCACATTTTATTGCGGCGGCGTTTTCGTACTGAACGACCTGCGCCTGAAGTGCTGGAACCACGCTGGCCACGGCACGATTTCGGTGCAGTCGGCCCTTGCGGAGTCCTGCAACGTGTTTTTCTGCAACACGGCATTCCACACCGGCATTTCTGCCATGAACCTGTACGCAAAGAGGCTCGGCCTCGGCCAGAAGACCGGCATTGAGATTGGGGAAAGTACCGGCACGCTTGCCGGCCCGGCCGAGCGCAAGGAGGCCGGTGGAATCTGGACGGCTGGCGACACGTGCCAGGCGGGCATTGGCCAGAGCGATAATATGCTTACTCCAGTGCAGCTTGCAACAATGTGCGCTACCATTGCCAACAACGGAAAACGCATGAAAACGCATATTGTTGACAAAATCACTGATTATTCCCGTACCAAAACGGTTTACAAAGCCCCTGCTACGCAGGTAGATACACTCGGTGTTTCCCAGGAAAACCTTGGCTATGTAAAATCCGGAATGCGCGCGGTTGCTACGCGCGGCACTGCGGCTTCCACCTTTGCCGACTACGGCATTGCTGTGGCGGGCAAAACCGGTACCGGCCAGACGGGCAACGGCTCCGACAACGTGTCGTTTATCGGCTTCGCACCTTACGACAACCCGCAGATCGCAATTTCTGTCATGCTGGAGCACGGCGCTGGAAGCGCATACTCTAACGCGGTTGCAAAAGATATTTTTGACGCTTATTTTTACGGCCTGACGGTTGACGCGAACGGCAACCTTGTATTCCCCGCGAAAACTGCTTCTTCATCTTCTGCCAAAGCAGGGCATTGAGTTTTCTTTGTGTGAAGCCTGCCCGCGAAGCTGCTGCTTTTCATTTTACAGCGGAAAAATAGTGCGGGTAAATTTCAACAATGAAAATACTTTACTCTGAAAAAATATTGTGGTAATATAATAACACGAGGGATAAGCTTATGAGCACTGTAACGGTTATAACTTCCGGAAAAGGCGGCGCGGGGAAATCTACCATCACCGCGGGCCTTGGGGTGGCGCTTGCTTCGCGCGGCAGGCGCGTACTGCTGATAGACGGCGACGCAGGACTCGGATGCCTTGACCATATGCTGGGCGTTTCGGAACGCCGTGTGTTTGATATTGCCGACGTAGTATCCGGCACGGCGGAGCCGGGCAAAGCAGTATATAACTGCCCTTTTGTACCGAACCTTTCGTTGCTTCCGGCACCTGAAACGGAAGAGGATGTTGTGAGTCCGGACATTATGCAGGAACTGGTGGGAATCTTTTCCCACTACTATGACCATGTACTGATTGACAGTCCGGCTGGGGTAGGGCAGGGCTTTTTAAGCGCTGCGGCTTCCGCAAAGCGCGCCATGCTTGTGGCAACGCCTGACCCGGTTTGCCTGCGCGACACGGTGCATACGCGAAAGCGCCTGCAGGAAGCAGGTGTTACGCAGCAGCGGCTGATTATCAACCGCTTCAGCAGCGCGGGTTTCCGCGCACAGGGTTATTACCGTGACCTTGACTCAATTATTGACGAAGCGGGAGTGCGGCTGATTGCCGTTATCCCGAACGATCCGCTTCTTGCGGATGCTGCCGCAAACGCAAGGTCGGCGCCGCAGGATGCGCCGGGAGCGATGGCTCTGGCACGCCTTGCTGCAAGGCTTGAGGGAAACCAGGTTCCCCTGCCGCCGCTGCAGAAGTTTTAACGCCGAATTCCTGTTTTGGAGGAGAGTTTCATGAATATTGCCTTAATTGCCCATGACGCGAAAAAGGAACTGATGGTCCAGTTCTGCATTGCGTACTGCGGCGTACTGAGCCGGCACAAGCTTTGTGCCACGGGTACGACCGGAAAAATGGTTTCGGAAGCTACAGGGCTGGAAATCCAGCGGTTCCTCGGCGGTTCGCAGGGCGGCGACCAGCAGATAGCTGCGCGCATTGCCTGCAACGAAGTGGACTTGCTTCTGTTTTTCCGCGACCCGCTGAATCCGAAGCCGCACGAACCGAACGATATGAACTTGCTGCGCCTGTGTGATATGCACAACATTCCGGTTGCGACAAATATTGCCACGGCGGAAGTCTTGATTCACGGGCTGGAACGCGGCGACCTTGACTGGCGTGATATACTGAATCCAAAAGGCTGAGT
>JAEZFF010000119.1 GCA_023417635.1 Bacillota bacterium
GCAAGAGACAGCCGCCTTCCGAACATCAAGTGCAAATTGTGAAGGATCATTATCTGGATGCTGATGCTCTTCCGGCTGTTGTCTATCTTTGCACTGGGGAGCGACGTGGAGAAGCCTGCGGAATAAAGCTTGAAGACATCGATTTTGATGCGGGAGTCATCCACATCAGGCGGCACATTGAGCATATTGGCAATAAACCACACATTTTAAGCGGAGCAAAGACCGAAGCTGGCATTCGAGACATTCCCCTACTAAAAATGCTACGGGAGGCCATTGAGCCAATGCGAAACATGCCACCCGACACATATATATTGAGTGGGACAAAAGCTCCGCTTACAGCATCACAGTACAAGCATAAGTGGGTAAGTTTTTGGTCTAAACATGGATGCGTTCATCAAAAAGAGCATATTTATCACTATAAAAACCGTTTTGGCGTAATCTGCGAATATCACCACACAGAATATGTGGCGGACGTATGCGCACATCAATTCCGGCACGAATACGTTTGTATGCTGGCAGAAGTCGGGGTCCCGGAAACAATTGCGATTCAGATTGTTGGCCATGCTAATGTAAAAATGATTCACGAAGTTTACATGGCTCTAAAGCCAAAAATGATAGAGGATACTCGAGCGGCGCTCGATGCTCTTATTTCTACGCCTACAACGCCTAGCAAAACGCCTACTTAAAATGCTCTATTTCGTTCCAAACTACTCCAAAGTATTTTGATTCATTATACAAGGAAACCCGCATAAACACTGGCTTTTTCAGCATTCATGCGGGCTTTTTATATGGTCCGAGTGGCGAGACTTGAACTCACGGCCTCTTGACCCCCAGTCAAGCGCGCTACCAACTGCGCCACACCCGGAAACAACTTTATTAGTATACCACAACAGCCATTAGACTGCAAGATACACACATAAAAAAGGCCATGCAAAAAATTGCACGGCCTTTTTAAGTTTCCCTGATTATTTTGAAGCCTTTTCAAAAAACTTCTCATGTATGACCGACACAGCATGGTCAGCATCAGAACGGCCAATCAGCACCGAAATCTTTATTTCGCTTGTTGAAATCATCTGGATATTGATGTTTGCATCATAGAGTGCCTCAAACATCTTAGCAGCCGTACCGGGATGTGATTCCATACCTGCACCCACGATAGAGACCTTTGCAACATTGTCATCATAAACGACTGTGTTGGCACCAATCTGCTGGGAAAGTGGGTCAAGTAAGTTAGTCGCCTCTTGTAAATTACTGCGGTTGACGGTAAAGCTGATGTCTTTTGTACCGTTGCGGCCAACCGACTGCAGAATGATGTCAACATTGATGCCCTTCGCAGCAAGTCTGGAAAAAATTTTAAATGCGAGGCCCGGTCTGTCCGGTACCCCAATAATTGAAATCCGTGCGACTCCCTCGTCTTTTGCTACTCCGTTAATCAGCATACCTTCCACTTTTGCTGCCTCCTTAACAATTGTCCCCGGTTTATCTTCCATACTGGAAAGTACCTCGAGTTCAATGCCATATTTTTTAGCCATCTCTACGGAACGGTTATTCAGGACCTGCGCACCAAGCGATGCAAGTTCCAGCATTTCATCATACGAGATAGTCCCCAATTTCCTTGCATTTTTTACTTTGCGCGGATCAGCAGTAAATACACCTTCCACGTCCGTGTATATTTGGCAAAGATCCGCGTGCATAACAGCCGCGATTGCTACTGCACTTGTGTCGGAGCCGCCGCGGCCAAGAGTGGTCATATCATCATAGCGGTTAATGCCCTGAAAACCCGTAACCACCACAATGTTCTTCTTGTCAAGTTCTTTCTGAATGCGATCCGGTTCTACACGCTTAATACGCGCACTTCCATATGAAGAGTCCGTTAAGAAGCCGGCCTGCCATCCGAGGAGCGAAACTACCGGGTAGCCAAGTTTTTCAATCGCCATTGCAAGCAATGAAGCCGACATTTGTTCTCCGGCAGTCAAAAGCATATCCATCTCGCGTTTGGAAGCATTCTCATTTACTTCCTTAGCCTTGGCAATTAAATCATCCGTTGTGTCGCCCTGTGCGGAAACAACAACTACTACATTATTGCCCTTCGCATACGTCTTTGTTACCGTACTCGCCACATGGAACAGACGCTCGGCATTGGCAACCGAACTGCCGCCAAATTTCTGAACAATTAAGCTCATATTGTTCCATCCTCCATACCAATCTTATAATTCTTATGCAGCTGGGATCTGCAGAAAAACTGTTATTCTGTAAAAATTTGTGCTCCATCGGAATCTGTAGCAAGCGTTAAAATGCGCCAGCCGGTAATGTTCTTCTGTTTCAAGCGGACTTCTGCCTGAGAAGAAAATACTTTTGCATCATCCGCAGCCACCATGGAAATAATCGTTGGCCCTGCACCGCTGACGTAAGTTCCAAGGGAACCGAGTTCATAACTCATGCGAAATACATCTTCAAGGTGGTCAATCAGGCTCGCACGATACGGCTGATGAATTCTGTCCTGCACAGCAACACGCAGGTTTTCCAGTTTTCCGGAAAAGAGCGAAGCCGTCATCAAAGCGGAACGCGAAAGATTGTATACCGCGTCGCTGCGCGAATATTGCTGTGGCAGCACCGAGCGCGCCTTCTCCGTCTTCAGCTCGAAAGGCGGAATAAACAGCACAAAGCGGATCTTTTCAGAAACCGGAACACTGATATTGTAGACTCGGCCTGCTTCCATAGCACAGGCGGCAAGCCCGCCTTCCAGGGCCGGAGTGGTATTGTCCGGGTGGCCTTCAATCGCTGCGGCAAGGTCAATCAGTTCCTGCTGATTGAGGGGACTTCCAAGGAGGCGGTTCGCGCCGCAGATGCCTGCAACAATGCAGGCTGAACTGCTGCCAAGACCGCGCGCCATAGGAATATTGTTGAGCTGCACAATTTTTAGGCCCGGAAGCTTATGGCCGCACTGCTCATAAAGACGTTTCGCAGCCCAGTAAATTAAATTTGTTTCATCACGCGGAATCTCAATCTTGTCTTTACTGGTAATATCAACTGTGTCGGATTCCTCCATCCACACCTGATTGTACATATTGAGCGCTATGCCAAGAGCGTCAAAGCCGGATCCAAGATTTGCACTGGTTGCCGGCACCTGAATTCGTATCATTTTAACATCCCCAAAGATTTACATATCGCCAATGCGAATTGTGCTCAGAATTTTTATACCGTATTCTGTAAGCTTTTCAAGTTTGCTTAGAATCTCCTGTTCCTTCATCACAGGAGTCACAAATGCAGCTTCACCCGGCTTTGAATGCCTGCGGGAAAGAAAATCAAAACTGCCAAACACTTCTGTTACTTTTGCCCAAGCTTTTTCAACGTCCAGCGAACTGAAGCGGACGTACATGCCAATTTCGTTTTGCCGATAATCTTCTACATAATCTGCGGAACCATCTTCCCAAAAAAGATATTTTCGCGCTTTAAAATGTTTGACACAGTCAATGATATCGGCAACTACTGCGCTGGCCGTTGGAAATTTTCCAGCGCCTTTTCCGTAAAATACAACATCACCCGTTGCATCGCCGCGTACCATAATGGCATTGAAAACATCATCAACATTGGCAAGCTGGCTTTCCCTCGGAAGAATCATAGGACATACAATAATCTGCACCTTTTTGTTCTTATCCCGCCTGACCATCCCAATCAGCTTGATAACGCCGCCCCAGGCAGCCGCATACCTAACGTCTTCCGATGTAATCTTTGTAATGCCCTCTGTATGTACCTGCTCGGGGTAAACATGCCTTCCATACGCAAGCGAAGCTAGGATGCAGATTTTTCGGCATGTGTCGTATCCTTCAATATCCGCTTCGGGGTTACGCTCCGCATACCCTTTTTTTTGAGCAAGTATAAGCGCATCCTGAAAATCCATTTTATCCTGAATCATTTTTGTCAAAATAAAATTCGTTGTACCATTTAGAATGCCTGCAATTCCCACAACTTCATTTGCTGCAAGGCACTGGCTGATTGGGCGGATAATCGGTATGCCGCCACCCACGCTTGCTTCAAACAAAAAATTGAGATTGTTCTGCTGTGCAATCTTCAAAAGCTTAGCACCTTTTGCAGCAACAAGCTCTTTGTTGGAAGTTACCACGCTCTTCCCGTTTTCCAGGCAGCGCTTTACATAATCGTATGCAGGATGGATTCCACCCATCACTTCCACAACAATCCGTACTTCCGGATCATTCACAATCGTGTCAAATGAGCGGGTAAAACGGTCTGAAACCGGCGAACCGGGGTAATCGTGACGAACTAGAATGTATTTTACGTGGATTTGGCTCTTGGCTTTCCGGGCAATGCTGTCAGCATGTTTTGTGAGGACCTCAACGGTTCCGGAACCGACCGTGCCATAGCCCAATACTGCAATTTCAATCATTTAAAGTCCTCCTCTTCTGATTGCCCCCTAATATTTTCACACTTTAACAGTTTAACACGAATTAGTCCGTGTTTCAATCGTAAAATCTGACGAAAATTGTCACGGGGCGTGTGGGCCTTCTGTTCTGCCGCCCGATTTTGCTCCATTTCCACTGCCAGAAACTGCCGAAGAAGATGGTTTACTCTGCGGCTGAGGCTGGGAACCACTTCCCGAATCTGATGACGTCAATGCTGATGACCCGGTATTGGATGAAGCATCAAAAGAACTGGAACCATTTGACCCGGCCGAGCTGCTTCCGACCTCTGTGCCTGGGGAAGTAGACCCGTTTGCCCCACTGTCATTGCCAAAACTACTGGGCATATTGCTTTTGTCATACCAACCGATACTGGTGTTTGCACTGGAACCCGGTGCGGCAAGCTTTCCATTGCTCGTATAAAATGCCGCCGAAACAACATTTGGGTCGAAATTAAAAGTCTTGTCCGGTTTATTTTGAAGGTATCCCACCATAATGGTTTTCCAGATTTTTTTTGCAAATGCCGCCTGATATTCTTCGGTTTTTCTCGGTGTTGCATATCCCGTCCACACACCGGCTACCGCATATGGCGTTCCACCGATAAACCAGCTGTCTACATTGCCATCCGTTGTACCGGTTTTGCCAAAGGTCTGCCAGCCACTGATGTTTGCCTGCTGGCCGGTACCGTTTAGCATGACATTGTTCAGCAATTTGTTCATAATAGTTGCCGTTGAAGAGGAAACAGCCTGCGTTGGAACGGATGAGCGATTATCCATCCCGTTAATTACGTTGCCGTCATGGTCGGTAACGTAATAATAGGTGAAAGGCTTATAGTACTTCCCGCCGTTTCCAAAGATCTGGTAAGCAGCCGTCATTTCACGCACTGTAACACCGTGTGTGAGGCCGCCGATCCCTGCAGCAAGGTTATAATCGGAAGAATCGATTGTAGTAAACCCAAGTTTCTGGCGCATAAATTCGATGCCATATTTTGGCGTAATGGAGCGGAACACCTGAATGGCAGAGGCATTGTAGGATTCCTGCAGCGCATATGCCACTGTAATTTCGCCATGATAAGTGCGGTCCCAGTTGTTCGGGCCTGGTTTCCCATCCCCCCAGTAATTTGCTACAGGCTCATCGTTCACTAAGCTTGAGTAATTAATCTTTCCCAAATTAATCGCCGGGCCATATACAGCAAGCGGCTTAATCGAGGAACCCGGCTGCCGTTCAGCTGCTGTTGCATAATTGAAAAGCCGGTTTTGCGTTTTCTTTCCGCGGGCTCCTACAATGGCCATTACACGACCAGAGTAGTCCATGGCAACATAACCGCCCTGCAGGTTTGGGTAAGACGACGGGAATGCACCGCCGTCCACAAATGCAGTTTCTGCGTTTTTCTGCAAGTCTTGATTCATAGCAGAATAAATCTTCAGCCCGCCGTGGTAAATCATATCCACCGCACGTTCTGCAGAACAGTTGTAGGCTTTCATCAGCCCTTCTTTTACATCTTCAAAAAGCGCGTCAGTATACCAATTCCAAACAGAGTCTTCATCAACAACCGCCGCCTTTTTTCTCGCGGCAAATTTCATATGCTCCGACTCAGTCATAGCAGCTTTATACTGAGCATCCGTTATCCTTTTTTGGTCATGCATCGCTGTTAAAACAGTCTGCTGGCGTTTTTTATTCGCTTCCGGGTGAAGCAGCGGGTTATATGCCGTTGGATTCTGCGTAATGCCGGCTATGGCAGCGCACTGTGCAATGTCACAGCCTGTAATATCTTTGTCAAAATATGTGTTTGCCGCAGCCTCGACTCCATTGCATCCACTGCCGAAATTTACAACATTCAGGTAGGCTGTCAATATTTCTTCTTTTGAATATTTTCTTTCAAGATTTTTAGCCCGGAAGATTTCTTTGACTTTTCGTGTAAGGCTTACCTCATCGTCACCAGTCAAGTTCTTTATCAGCTGTTGGGTAATGGTAGAGCCACCATACCCACTGCTGCCTTTAACTATATGAAAAAGGCTTGCCGCAGCGCCAAGCGTCCTTTTCCAGTCAACACCGTCATGTTCCCAGAAACGTTTGTCCTCAATCGAAACAATCGCGTCTTTCATAGACTGCGGGATTTTATCGTAGTCTTCCCAAATACGGTTTTCTTCACTGTAAAGGCTGGTATATTGCACCGGTTTTGCGCTGTTGTCGCCTGTTCCGTTTACATAAATAAACGTCGTATAGTTCAATTTCAGTTTCTGCAAATCCAGGTTAACCGAAGTATCTTTCAGGTTAAATACAAAAACTGCAAGGGAAACCGCCACAACAGATCCTGCTATGACTAAGACAATAAAGGCCGTCAAAAGGCCCTTTAAAAACATATGAAAAACCGATTTTCCAGTAGAAATTCTGTCACCCGGAATGCCAGCTGAACCCGCATACCGGTTAATGTCTGTTTTTCTCATCAGGCACCGCCTTTCCTCCAAGGAATAAGCAAAATATACGCTGAATAATTTACCATAATTTGCACAAGCTAACGCCGAGGTGATTGCCGTGAAAAAGGGATTGATGGTAACACTGTGCTTTGCCGTACTGACAGTTTCAGCTATATTTTTAATCAGCGGCGGAACAAGACAGCAGGTCAAAACGCTCTCGGCTTCTTCTAGTAAGAGTATGTCAAGTTATTGTACCGCAAATACCGTGTCAAGTCAAGAAAGCAGCAGTTCAGCGGCTTCTGCCCAAGCGGCCGCCTGCTTTATTGTGAAGGAATACAATGGCCATATCGGCGTTTACCGCAGCGGCGAAAGTACGCCATTTCGTGAATATAACACCGATGTACAGATTCTTCCAAAAGCTGACCGCACAGCACTTGAACATGGCAAAACCGTGCATACCATGGCCGAGGTAGAAAAGATTGTAGAAGACTATGATGGATAAGATAGGGCTGCACCCAGCATCGTATTTTGTTCAGACAAATCAGAAAATTGAAAGGCGCCGTGCGGACTTTTCCACACGGCGCTCCAGCATTTTTCAGCATTTTATTTTGCGACAATATTAATCAGTTTGCTAGGCACATAAATCTCTTTGAAAATCTTCTTGCCGGAAATTTCAGCGGCAATCTTTTCATTCGCCTTTGCCGCTTCCAGCGCTTGTTCCTTTGTAATATCTGCCGAAACATTCAGGCGCGCACGAACTTTTCCGTTAACCTGAACAGCAATTTCTATCACAGAATCTACACACTTCGCCTCGTCGTACTGCGGCCATGTTTGCTGGCATACAAGCCCACAGCCAAGTTTCTGAGCAGCCCAGACTTCTTCACAGACGTGCGGAGCAAAAAGGTTCAGAAGAAGTGTGAAAACGCGGAGCTCACCCCGTGTGATGCTGCCTACAGCAGTAATATCGTTAATCAGTGACATCAGCGCTGCAATCGCAGTATTAAATTTCAGGTTTTCTACGTCTTCGCTGACCTTTTTAATTGCCTTGTTAAACGGGATTTCCAGTTGCTCACGAATATCATCGCCATCGCAAAGAATGTTCTGCAAGCCCCAGTAGCGTTCAATGAAACGACGACAGCCTTTTATGCCATGAGTGCTCCAAGGTGCAGCCTTCTCAAAATCGCCGATAAACATTTCGTACAGCCGCAGAGTGTCAGCACCGTACGCATTGACAATATCGTCCGGATTAACAACGTTGCCGCGCGATTTACTCATCTTCTCGCCGTTTTCGCCGAGGATCATGCCGTGGCTTGTCCTCTTGTGATACGGTTCCGGCGTTGGCACTTCGCCAATATCGTACAGAAATTTATGCCAGAAGCGGCTGTAAAGCAAATGCAGGGTTGTATGCTCCATACCGCCGTTGTACCAGTCGACCGGTGACCAATACTTTAATGCTTCTTTGCTGGCAAAACATTCTTTGTTATGAGGATCCATGTAGCGGAGGAAATACCAGGAAGAACCCGCCCACTGCGGCATGGTATCTGTTTCGCGCTTAGCCGGACCACCGCACTTCGGGCAGGTTGTATTAACCCAGTCCGTCATTTTTGCAAGCGGAGATTCCCCGTTGTCTGTTGGTTCATAAGACTCAACATTCGGCAGGCGAAGCGGAAGTTCGCTTTCCGGAACCGGCACATAACCGCATTTCGGGCAGCAGACAATCGGAATGGGCTCGCCCCAGTAGCGCTGGCGGGAAAATACCCAGTCACGCAGTTTAAAATTGACCTTGGCACGCCCGATTTTCTTTTCCGTAAGAAATTCCGTAATCTTTTTCTTGGCCTGTTCCACTGTTAAACCGTTCAGGATGCCGGAATTAACCAAAGTACCTGTTGCACAGTCGGTAAAAGCTTCTTTCTGCACATCTTCGCCGCCTTTAACGACTTCAATGATTGGCAGATTGAATTTTTTCGCGAAATCCCAGTCACGGGTATCATGCGCAGGCACAGCCATAATTGCTCCTGTGCCGTAGGACATCAGTACATAGTCGGAAATAAAGATTGGGATTTCTTTTCCGTTTACCGGGTTAATGCCACAGACGCCATCCAAGCGAACACCGGTTTTGTCTTTGGCTAGTTCCGTTCTTTCAAAGTCGGATTTTTTTGCAGCCTCTGCTTGGTAAGCCTTAACTTCATCCATATTTTTAATGAAGCCAGACCATTTTTCGAGGTAAGGATGCTCCGGTGAAAGTACCATGTAGGTAACGCCATAAAGTGTATCTGGGCGCGTTGTATAAACGGTAAGTGTGTCGCCTGCCGTTGTGGAAAAGTCGATTTCAGCGCCTGTAGAACGCCCAATCCAGTTTTTCTGCTGTGACTTTACCCGTTCCGGATAGTCAACAAGGTCAAGGTCGTCAATCAAGCGCTGTGCGTAGGCGGTAATTTTCAGCATCCACTGAGATTTTACTTTTCTTACAACTTCACTGCCGCAGCGCTCACATACACCGTTTACAACCTCTTCGTTGGCCAGCACACATTTGCAGGATGTACACCAGTTGACTGCCATTTCCTTTTTATAGGCAAGCCCGTGCTTGAAAAGCTGAAGAAAAATCCACTGCGTCCATTTATAGTACTCTGGGTCTGTTGTGTTGATTTCACGCGTCCAGTCGAAAGAGAGGCCAATGGACTGCAGCTGCTGCTTAAAGTGTGCCACATTCTGCTTTGTAACGGTTGAGGGGTGAACATGATTTTTTATTGCATAATTTTCACTCGGCAGACCGAATGCATCCCAGCCGATTGGGTATAGGACATTGTAGCCCTGCATACGGCGTTTGCGCGCAATAATATCCATCGCCGTGTAGGAGCGTGGATGACCAACGTGCAGCCCTTGCCCGGAAGGGTACGGGAACTCAATCAGCGCGTAGTACTTCGGCTTTGTAAAATCGTTGGAAGCATGGAACACGCCTGTTTTTTCCCATTCTTCCTGCCACTTCTTTTCAATTGCCTTCGGATCGTATTTCATTTCATTCGCCCCTATTTTATGGAATTTTCCGCCGGTTTATCGGCAGTATTACTTCATTAAGCCAGAAATATCAATCGTTTCACCATCGCGCCATAGCTTATCCAAGTCGTAATAGCTGCGTGACTCCGGTGTAAAAACATGAACGACTATGCTGCCGTAATCAATCAGGATCCAAGAGTTTGAGCGGTAGCCTTCTGTGTGGTTTGGCGGCGTTCCGCCCTGTTTTAGCTTAAATTCCACTTCATCGGCCAAGGCTTTCACATGGGTACTGCTGCTGCCTGTGGCAATGACAAAGTAATCAGCTAACGCCGAAACATCACGCACTTTGATAAGCTTAATGTCCTCGGCCTTTTTTCCATCCAAAGCCCGTATGGCGCTTTCGGCTAGTTCCAGAGAAGTCATGTACAAGAACCCTCCTGTTTCTAATTTTATGTATTTTTTCGGCAGTAAGAAAGTGCCGCCTGATTATACGCCTCAATCGTGTCGGGGTGAATCGCCTTTTTCTGACCTGCCAAATCGGAAATTGTAAAGGCAAGCCCTTCTATCATGGCGTTTTCAAGGCTGACTTCCGCCGCACGGCGAAGGCCCTCAACACCCGGGTAATCACGGTCATCCGAAACAAAATCCGCTATGAAAAGAATCTTTTCCAGCAGACTCATATTCCGGCGGCCCGTCGTATGGTAGCGAACAGCATCCAAAATTTCCGGGTCGTCTATATGAAGCTCATTTTTGATATAAGCCGCGCCCAGCATGGCATGCCACAGTTTCTGTGCAGAACGCTCCACGTCACTTAGCTTGATGCCGTACTGCTTCATCTTCTGAAGCTGCTGTTCCGGAGGAAGATCTTTCATAATGTCATGCAGGATTCCGGCAGTTTCAGCTTTCTGCACATCTGCGCCGTATCTTTCTGCAAATGCTTTTGCTTTCTGCGAAACACAAATGGAGTGGTAATACCTCTTTTCGCTGAGCAAAGGCTTTATAATGCTTTTATAGTCTTCAAGATTCATGACATTCACTCCAGATATAATTTTTTTGCGTAAATATACTTTTCTACCGGTTTTGGAACAAAGGCAGAAATGCTTCGTCCTGCCTTGACCGCTTCACGGACCATTGTTGACGATATTGGGAGATAAGGAATATTTTCGACCCGGGTCCTGACGCCTTTGCGCCTTAATTTTTCCGCGTAAGCACACAAAGCCACGCTGCCTGCTTTGCTGCGCGGCGCAGCGCATACAGTAGAAAGCGAATAAATTGTTTCCGGATGGTACCACTGCTCGAGCGTAACGAACATATCTTCCCCCGTAAGGAGAAAGAATTCAGAATTCGGATAAAGCCGCTTCAGCTCACAGAGTGTTTCAGCCGTATAGCTTGGCCCACTGCGACAAACTTCAATGCTGCTGACTTCAAAAAGCGGATCATCACAAACCGCAAGCCTGCACATGGCAAACCGGGCTTCTGCGGGAGCAAGATTGGGTGCCCGCTTATGCGGCGGGATATTGGTAGGGATAACCAGCACCTTCTCAACGTGCAGCAATTCGGCAAATCGTTTTGCTAAATGGATATGCCCATTGTGAATCGGGTTAAACGTCCCTCCAAACACAGCTATCTTTTCCATTGTGACACCAAAATTCGGTATGATTTTATCATATTACTTTTTTCGTGCTTTGTGAAGTGTTATTTTCGGGTCCTTCTCATTTCTGCGGTAAAGCACAAACTTGGAACCGATGACCTGCACGTTTTCCGAAGATGTTTCGACAGCAATCTGCTCAGCAGCTTCTTTCGGCGAAACAGGTGAAGTTTCAAGTACTTTTCCCTTAATCAGTTCTCGTGCCGTGAGGGCATCATCGGCCTGCTTTACAACATCCGAGTCTATGCCGTTCTTTCCAATAATCAAAATGGTTTCGAGCGGATTTGCAAGTGAACGCAGGTAAGCGCGCTGTTTACTGTTTAGCATGGCTGATGCTCCTTATATTTTTTCAATTTTTCCGCAAAGAGGCGAAGTGCCTTCCCGCGGTGGCTGATTCTATCTTTTTCTTCGCCCGGAATTTCTGCAAAAGTTTCTTGACCCACCAGAAATACCGGGTCATAGCCAAAACCGTCTTTTCCCTGCGGCTTAAAAGCCACACTGCCGGGGCACTCACCCTCAGCGGTGATGCGGGTACCATTCGGGAAAATGCAGCAGATAGAACAGATGAATTTTGCCAAGCGCTTTTCCACCGGTACATTTTTCATCACACAGAGTAATTTTTGAATCCGCTCTTCATTGGAAGCACCTTCACCGGCATAACGCGCAGAATAAATTCCAGGCGCGCCGCCAAGGGCATCTACAGCAAGGCCGGAGTCGTCCGCGACAGCGGGCTTCCCAGTTACACGGCAGGCTGAGGAAGCTTTTAGAAAAGCATTTTCGGCAAAAGTCTTTCCGGTTTCGTCTACTTCCGGAAGTTTCGCCGTGCAGACTTTGACGGAAAGCGGTTCAAGAATCCGCTGAAACTCCCGAACTTTATTTTGGTTATGCGTTGCAAGAATCAATTCCATTTTTTACTCCTGTTTTGCAAAAAGTGCTTCTGCAAATTCATCGGCATTGAACGGCTGCAAATCGTCCACCTGCTCGCCTACACCAATAAATTTTACAGGCAGGCCCAGTTCTTCCCGTATAGCCAGTATGACACCGCCGCGCGGAGTGCCATCGAGTTTCGTAAGCACAATGCCGGTTATATCAGCGACGTTTTTAAATTCACGCGCCTGGTTCACCGCATTCTGACCGGTGGTCGCATCCAGCACAAGCAGCACCTCGCGGTCACATTCCGGTGCTTCGCGCTCGATAACACGGTTTATTTTAGCCAGTTCTTCCATCAGGTTTTTTTTGTTGTGCAGGCGGCCGGCCGTATCACAGATAACAACATCGGCTGCGCGGGATTTTGCAGCTGCTATAGAGTCAAACACAACAGAAGCGGGGTCGCTTCCCTGCGGCTGGCTGACCATTTCTGCACCGGAACGCTGTGCCCAGACGCCAAGCTGTTCAACAGCTGCCGCACGAAATGTATCTGCCGCGCCAAGAATAACCTTTTTGCCCTGCTTTTCCAGCATGGCAGCAATTTTGCCGATTGTGGTCGTTTTGCCAACGCCATTCACGCCGATAACAAGGATAACGGAAGGTTTCGTATTGATTTTCAGTTCTTCGCCGCCGCGAAGCATATTGGCAATAATTGTTTTCAGCATTTCAGAAATTTTTGCCGGGTCAGTCACACCCTGCTCTTTTACTTCTTTGCGAAGTTCACCGCAGATATGCTCTGCCGTTGTAACACCGACGTCGCCCATAACAAGGAGTTCTTCCAGTTCCTCAAAAAGGTCTTCATCTATCTTTGTAAAGGAATTCAGCATAGAAGCAACAGAAGCGCTCATGCTCTCACGGGTTTTTCTCAGCCCTTCTTTAATTTTCGCAAACAGTCCCATTTTGGCTGCTCCTTTCCGGCTTAGGCTTTTATACCGAGCTTTGCTTCCACCTGGCTGACAGGCATCTCAAGCAATTTAGAAACGCCCTCGTCCTGCATGGTAACACCATAAAGGACATCGGCTTCTTCCATGCTGCCGCGCCGGTGGGTAATAACAATAAACTGCGTTTTGTCCGTCATATGGCGCAAGTAGGCGGCAAAACGGGTGACATTTACATCGTCAAGCGCCGCATCAATCTCATCCAGAATACAAAATGGCGGTGGATTGACTTTCATAATAGCAAAATAAAGTGCAATGGCAACAAGAGCCTTTTCGCCGCCGGAAAGCGCCTCTAAGTGCGACACAATTTTTCCAGGCGGCTGAACCGAAATCTCAATGCCGGAATTCAGCACATCCTTTGGGTCAGTGAGGGAAAGACTTCCTTGACCGCCCCCAAACATATCGCGGAATGTCTGTGTAAAATTTCGATTGATTAACTCAAAACGAACCGTAAACAGGTCTTTCATCTGGCTCGTCAGGTTCCCGATGAGGTGGCTGAGTTCATCGCGCGACCGCTCCACGTCGGAAATCTGGGTCTTCATAAACTCGTACCGTTCGCTGACTTCTTTATATTCTTCCACAGCGGCAACATTTACATTTCCAAGGCTTCGAATTTCATTTTTCACTGTAGTCAAGCGTATTTTTGCATCAGCCGCATCCGTGATTTTTACATCAGTCTGCTCCTCAGCTTCGCGCCGGGTTAATTGATATTCTTCCCAAAGCTGCGAAACAATGCTGTCGTATTCCTTTTGCAGATTTGCTTTTCGCTCTTCCAAAAGGGCAAGGTCGTGACCGATTTTCTCTTTTTCTTCCGACTTTACGCGCTCCTGCGCACGAAGGCCTGTAGCCTGCTGCTCCAGCGCCATGCGTCGGCCGTTCAGCGTTTCAATCTGGCTGGAAGAGCTTTGTGCTTCCTGCCGCATCTTTTGGGCTTCTTCCCGGCGTGCAGCAATCGTTTTCTTTAAATCTGCGGCAGCCTTCTGCGCCTGTTCAATTTCAGACTGCAAAGCCTTGATTTTCTCTTGATGCCCACGGCCGCGCTCTTCTGCTTCCCGAATAGAATTCTGAAGGGACTGCACATCTTTTTGAGCATCAAGACGTTCCAGTTCAATCTTCTGAATTGCTCCGGTAAGTTCATCGCATTTACGGTTTAACTCTTCGCGGCTGCCGCTGATCTCGGCGAGCTGTGCTTTCTTTGCTTCCATATCTTTTTGCAGCGCCGCACTTTTTTCCACAGCAGATTCCTTTGCTTTGCGCTGCGCTTCCAGGCGTTCTTCCGCGGCAGATATTTCAGTAGTAATAGCAGTGGAATCTTTTCGAATTGACTCCAGTTCTGCCTGAATACGGCGATGCTCTGCATCGAGATGGACCCGCGCTTCCTGTGCAGAAACGAGCTCACCTTTCGCCCCGGAAAGTTCCGCTTCTGCTGCAGCAGCCTCTTCTGCAGCCGATTTAAAATCTGCAGCGGCTTTTTCTGATTTTTGCCGAAGCGTTTCCGCATCTCTACGGATTTTTTCAATTTCCGTCGCGCGGCTCAAAAGACCCGAATTCCGGGCAAGCGAACCGCCTGTAAAGGAACCGCCGGCATTGACGACCTGACCGTCGAGTGTAACAATCCGGAAACGGTAGCCGTACTTTCCGGCAATCGCTGCAGCACAGTCAAGGTCTTCTGCAATTACAATACGTCCGAGAAGAGAATGAACAATTTCACGGTAAGGCTCTTCATAAGTGCACAGTTCAGCAGCAATTCCAAGGAAGCCTCTGCAGGAAGAAAGACCCCTTTCCTGCAGCGTCCGTCCGTGAATGGTTGCAGCCGGCAGAAACGTAGCCCGCCCAGTGTTGGAACGCTTTAAAAAGGCAATGGCTCGTTTCGCGTCTTGCTCCGTACCCACAACAATGTTCTGCATGGCAGCGCCAAGAGCCGTTTCCATGGCAGTGGCATACTGCTCCGGAACTTTGATCAGGCGGGAAACCGGCCCCCGGATTCCCACAAGTTCACCACGCTGCGAGGCCTTCATTACCGCCTTTACGCTGTTTGAAAAACCTTCGAGGTTATGTTCCAGATTCTCCAGCAATTTGGCACGGCGGAGCTGCTCCTGCAAGTCAAGCTGCATGGTATCGCTCTGCTGCTTTGCAGCTTCACGTCGGCGCACCCGCGCTTCCAAACGCATTTGATAGCCGCTTACCGTGTTGGAAAATGCCTGAATCTTATTGTCAGCTTCCTTCAGCCTTTCTATGTACTGCGTTTCCGCTTGCTGCGTTTCCTGCAGTTTTGTTTTCTTTTCTTCTGCGTTTGCCCGTGTGGAAGAAAGGCGCAGCTCAATTTCGCTGATTGTAGAAACCGCCGTCATTTCAGCAACTTTTGCTTCCGTTGCCTGTGCAGTCAGTTCTGCAATCTCCCGCGAAAAGCTGTCGGCACGCCCGGATGTTTCATTCATGCCGCTGCGCAGCTTTGCAAGTTGCTCCGTGCAGCTGCTGAAAGCCTCATCTTTTGACTGGATGAAGGTCTGCTTTCCTTCTATCTGCTGCTTTTTCTGAGCAATATTCTGCTCCAAATCCGCACCGAAAAGGCTGTTTTGCTCAATTTCACCGCGCACACGGGTAATGTTCTCTTCATTGTGGCGGATGTCATTCTGCAGGACGGAAACTTCACCGTCTTTTTTTGCCGCATCCTCTTCCAGGGAAGAACAGCGGTTTCGAATTTCATCCATTTTCGCCGCGCAGGCATTGGAGTTCTGAAAAGTCTTTTCCAACTGACTTTCCATTTCCTGAACTGCCTCTTCCGCAGAATCGTGCTGATTTTTGGCGATTAGTATTTTGTCTTCCTGTTCACGCAGTATCTGCCCGGACCGGTCAAGCACATTCAGCCACAAGCCAATTTCAAGCTTTTTCTTTTCCGCCGAAAGGGTAAGGAATTTTTGGGCTTTTTCAGACTGTTCTTTGAGCGGGCCAACCCGATTTTCCAGTTCTGAAAGGATATCATGAAGGCGAAGCAGGTTTTCCTCTGCCTGTGCCAGCCGATGTTCCGCATCTTCTTTGCGGTAGCGAAAACGGGAAATTCCGGCGGCTTCTTCAAAAATTTCGCGCCGGTCTTCACTGCGTGCTGCAACAATGCTGTCAATTTTGCCCTGGCCGATAATGGAATATCCATCACGCCCAAGGCCGGTATCCATAAAAAGTTCATTAATATCTTTCAGCCGGACTGCGGCATTGTTAATGCGGTACTCGCTTTCGCCGGAACGATAGTAGCGGCGTGTAATTGCGACTTCATCTGCATCATAGGGAAGTTCGCGGCCAGTGTTGTCAGCTGTCAGCGTTACTTCCGCGAAACCGAGCGGTTTTCTTTCGGGGGTACCGCCAAAAATAACATCCTCCATTTTTGTGCAGCGGAGCGTGCGGATGGACTGCTCGCCAAGCACCCAGCGCACTGCGTCACAGATATTGCTTTTTCCGCTTCCATTCGGCCCTACGACCGCAGTAATGCCATTGTGAAAAGTCAGTGTTGTTTTGTCCGGAAATGTTTTGAAGCCCTGAAGTCCCAGCAATTTGAGAAGCAAAACGACAGCCTCCGTTTCACAAGATTTTAATGCAGCCGCGTTCTACGGAAACATCCGGCTTGATTTTCACGGTATAGCCATGTGCGGCAAGCGCCCGCAGGTTGGATTTTTTCTGCCCGGAAGCCTGCGAAATACACCCGGGATGTACAAAAATGGTTACCTGGCCCGGTTCAGTTTTTCGGGCCTGCAGTTCCTGCATCATCTTTTTCAGGAAGCGGCGGCTTTCACACATCTCTCGAAAAGCCGGATGCCAAGGGCCTGCCAGCATATCCCGCTCCAATTCCGGCGAAGCATGCAGGCCCAGGCGAATCACCGGGATATGATAGGAATCAAAAAAATCGAGCAGGCCTGCGCAAAGTTCAACAGCACTTTCCAGCGTCTGCGGAGCATACTCGCCGCGCAGATAAGCATCGCCAAGTTCTGTTCCGCGAAGAGCAATTGTCGGGTAGATGCGGACGCATTCCGGCTGCAGGGATGCAATTTTTGCAGCCGTTTTTCGCGCTCCGTCATCGCTGTCGCCCATCAAGCCCGTCATCATCTGAAGCCCAAGGGCAAAACCTGCATTACAAATCTGCCTTGAAGCCGAAACGACCTGCTCGGCCGTATGGCCGCGGCCATTTAAAGCGAGCACACGGTTGTCCATGCTCTGCGCGCCAAGTTCGACTGTTGTTACGCCATATTCTTTCAGAATAGTCAGGATTTCCGCATCAATGGCATCCGGGCGGGTGGAAATACGGATGCCGGCGAAACTGCCATTCTTAATATACGGTTCCGCCGCCTGCAGAAGTTCCAGCATATAAGTTCGCTCAATGGCGGTAAAGCTACCGCCGAAAAAAGCAATCTCCGCTTCTTTTGACTTTTCTCCAAGGTCAGCAAGAGCCGTATCTGCCGCACTGCGAACATCATCCGCCGTGGGCTGAACCTGCACCCCGGTTATACTGCGCTGGCTGCAAAAACTGCAGGCATGGCGGCATCCATTGTTCGGCACAAACAGTGCCACATTTGCGTGTTTCAATATCCCATCAGTCCCAATGCTTCGCGGGCTGCCTGCTGCTCCGCTTCTTTTTTGCTGCGACCGCCGCCTTTGCCGACTACATTGCCATCCAGATTGACTTCAACGGTAAAATGTTTGTCGTGATCCGGTCCGCTTTCACCTGTCAGCACATACTCCAGGCGATCTTCCGGATTTTTCTGAACAATCTCCTGAAGTGCAGTTTTATAGTCTTTAAAAGTTTTCGGTTTTGAAGCTTTCAGCAACGGAATTACAAAGCGTAAGATGAAGCCCTGTGCCTCCTGCATCCCGCCGTCAAGATAAATTGCAGCGGTGATGGATTCAAAGACATCCGCCAGGATGGAAGAGCGTGTCCTTCCGCCCGAATTCTGCTCGCCGCGGCTTAAAAGAAGGTAGTCCCCTACTCCGATCTGCATGGAAAAGCCGCAGCAGGCTTTTTCGCAAACAAGAGCCGCACGCTTTTTCGTAAGGTCACCTTCCGGCAGCTTGGGGTAATTGCGGTAAAGGTAGTCTGCCACGACAAGCCCAAGGATAGAGTCGCCAAGAAATTCGAGGCGTTCATAACTGCCACCCGGCGCATGGCATTCATTCGCATAGGAAGAATGCGTCAGCGCTGTTTTAAGGTACTGCTGATTTTTAAAATGATATTGAAGTTTGTCTTCCAGTTCTTTCATCGATTTTCGCTCCAGCAATCAGATTATTCTTCAACCGTTAGGTTTCTGGCCTTCCTGTACTTCGCAGCCGACACGGCAATTTCTTCCGCTACATGGCCTTCCACATAATTTTTCGTAAGGCGGATGGCATTGTACAGGGTTCGTGCTTTTGCACTTCCGTGCGTTTTAAACACCGGCTTTAAACAGCCCAGAAGGGGTGCGCCACCGTATTCGTTATAGTCAAAATCACTCTTTAGCTGCTTGACATCTTTCAGCACAATAGCGGCGGCCAATTTGTTCAGAGGCCCTTGCATGAAAATCTGTTTTACCCGGCCCATGAGCATCTGTGCTACACCTTCGTACATTTTCAAGATAATATTGCCGGTAAAGCCATCTGCAACAATGACGTCGCCAGCATCATCCGGGATGTCGCGCGCTTCGATATTTCCGACAAAGTTGATGCCGGAATCTTGCAGTAAAACAAACGCTTTATGCTGCAGCTCACCGCCTTTGTGGTCTTCCGTGCCGATATTGGCAAGTGCAACACGCGGGCTTTTAACGCCCATCACCTTTTCCATGTAGATGGAACCCATAATGCCAAACTGCTGCAGCATCTCGGGGGTGCAGTCAACATTGGCGCCACAGTCAATCAGCATGGAGCAGCCTTTATTGCTTGGCAAAACAGGCGCAAATGCCACACGCCGAATTCCTTTGATATGCCGGACGATTAGGGCGCCGCCCACAACGAGCGCACCGCTGTTCCCGCCGGAAACAAAGGCATCGCCCTCGCCCGCTGCAAGCCTCCGAAGCCCTTCCGCCATAGAAGAATCACTTTTCGACTTCATGATTTCGCCGGCGCTGTCCTGCATTGTGATGACACTTGGCGTATCGACAATTTCCATTCTCGCAAGGGAAATATTATTTTCTGCCGCAACGCGGCGTATCACTTGCTCCGTACCTGTGAGCATGATGTCAAGGTCAAGACCGCGCACGGCATCCGCGCAGCCTTTCAAAATTTCAAGCGGTGCATTGTCTCCGCCAAAAGCATCCACAATGATTTTCAATCGAGCTTTTCCCCTTCCCAAATAAGGCTTTTCACTTCTCCTGATGTATAAAATCCTGTAAATTTTCAAGCGACCGCTGAGCCAAAGCAGCATAGCGTTCCTTTTTATCACGGATATGCGGTTCAAGCGGCGGTATAATGCCAAAGTTAGCGCCCATCGGCTGAAACGAACCTTGACAGCCATTTGCTACATAACGGCTCAATGCGCCAATCATTGTCGTTTCAGGTAAAACTTTTGCTTCCTTGCCGCCTATACGCCCTGCAGCGTTGATTCCTGCCATAATACCGGAAGCCGCCGATTCCATATAACCCTCGACACCCGTCATTTGACCAGCAAAAAAGAGGTTTGGCCTTTTCTTCATACTGAAATCTGCGGAAAGAACAAGCGGAGAATTCAAAAAAGTGTTGCGGTGCATGACTCCGTAGCGAAGAAAATCGGCATGTTCCAAGCCTGGTATCATTTCAAAAACACGCTTCTGTTCCGCGAACTTTAAATTTGTCTGAAAACCCACCAGATTATACATGCTGCCAACTGCATCCTCGCGGCGCAGCTGAAGCACTGCCCAAGGCCGATGCCCGGTACGCGGGTCACGCAGGCCAACAGGTTTCATTGGGCCAAAACGGAGCGTGTCCATTCCGCGCCCAGCCATAACCTCAACCGGCATGCATCCTTCATACACTTTGGGGTCTAAAACGTCAAATCCTCGAAGCGGTGCGCGTTCCGCGCTAATAAGTTCATTGTAAAATGCTTCATACTCTTCCCGATCCATCGGGCAGTTCAAGTAGGCATCATCTTCACCGCGGTCATAACGGGAAGCTGCAAAAATGCGTTTCATATTTAAGCTTTCCGCTGATATAATCGGCGCGGCTGCATCGAAAAAGCTCAGGCTCCCGCCGCATAGGGCAGAAATCTTTTCAGCAAGTGCATCGGATGTCAGTGGGCCGGTTGCGATAATTGTAACGCCATCCTCTGGAATTTCAGTCACTTCTCTGCGGTGAATATGAATCAGCGGATGCTCTTCAATCTTCTTCGTAACCGCTTCTGAAAAGGCGTTTCGGTCAACGGCAAGCGCACCGCCTGCCGCAACCCGGCATTCCAGCGCACACGGCACAAGCAGTGAGCCGAGGCACCGCATTTCTTCTTTCAAAAGGCCCGCTGCGCTTGCCACACGGGCCGCCTTCAATGAATTTGAGCATACCAGTTCCGCAAAATTTTCGCTGCTGTGTGCCGGTGAAAAGCGCACAGGTTTCATCTCATAAAGCTCTGTTTCAATCCCACGGTTTGCCGTCTGCCATGCCGCCTCACAGCCAGCAAGGCCGGCGCCAATTACTCGAATACTCATTCGTCCTCCGTCTTTTCGTATCCACAGTCAGGCGTAATGCAATAATACTTTGGATGCTTGCCCTTCTTTTTCAGTAAAGTTTTTCCGCAGCGCGGACATTTTTCCTTCGTCGGCTCATCCCATGAAACAAAGTCGCATTTCGGGTAGTTGGAGCATCCATAAAAAATACGGCCTTTTTTTGTATGCTTAATAATAACTTTACCGTCACACTTTGGGCAATCGGCACCATTCATCTCCACATACTTTTTGACGTTTTTGCACTCCGGGTAACCCGGGCAGGCAAGGAACTTTCCGTACCGGCCGGTCTTAATAACCATATGACGGCCGCATTTTTCGCAGATAACGTCGGTTACATCTTCCTTAAGCTGAATCTTGACACCCTGCATGGCGTCTTTCGCTTCTTTCAGCGTCTTGCTGAAATCACCGTAAAAGTCGTCGAGCTCCTGAACCCAGTCGCTTTTTCCGTTCTGCACATTGTCGAGGTCGCTTTCAACCTGTGCGGTAAACTTAACATTTACGATTTTTGGAAAACGTTCTTTCATGAGCTTTGTTACCGTCTCGCCAAGTTCGGTCGGCTTTAAGGCTTTCCCGTCACGTACAACATATTCACGCGCCGTTATGGTCGAAATGGTCACAGCATAAGTGGATGGTCGCCCGATTCCGTTTTCTTCAAGCGTTTTAATCAGCGAGGCTTCGGTGTAACGCGGCGGCGGCTGAGTAAAGTGCTGGTTGCCTGCGATTTCTTTCTGATGCAGAGGCATATTCTTTTTCAGTTCCGGCAGCGAGCTGCTATCTTTTGTTTCGTCATCCTTCGCTTCTTCATACAGTACCGTAAATCCGTCAAAAGTTACGGTATAGCCGGATGCTTTGAACGTATAGTTTTTTGCCTGAATGGTTACCTGAACGGTACTCTGCAGGCAGTTTGCCATTTGGCTGGCAAAAAAGCGCTCCCAAATCAGCTTATAAAGTTTGTACTGGTCGGAAGACAGGCTGTCCTTGACTTTATCAGGAGAAAGGCTCGGCACTGCCGGCCGAATTGCTTCATGACCATCCTGTGCATTTGCACGGGATTTATAATGGCGCGGTTTTTCGGGCAGATAGTTTTCACCCCAGCGCTCCTTAATATAATCTGCAGCGCTCTTTATTGCTTCTTCGGAAACACGCAGCGAGTCGGTTCGCATATAGGTAATAAGGCCGGTAGCACCCATACCTTCAATTTCGACACCTTCATAAAGCTCCTGCGCGGCCTTCATTGTTCGGCGTGCCTGAAAACCAAGGCGGCGTGAAGCTTCCTGCTGCATTGTTGAAGTTGAAAACGGCGGAACCGGTGATTTTTTGCGCGTTCCTTTCCGAACGTTGGTTATGACAAAATCCGTATCTTTCAGGTCTTCCAGAATTTTGTCCGACTGCTCTTTATTTTCAATTTTTATCTTGCCGTTTTCATCGCCGTACAGAGAGGCGGTAAAAACCTTCCGTGAGCCCTTGGGCGAAAATTTTCCTTCAATCGTCCAGTACTCGTCCGGCTTAAACGCGCGGATTTCTTCTTCACGGTCTACAATAATCCGAACGGCAACAGACTGAACACGCCCAGCAGAAAGGCCGTGCCGAATTTTCTGCGAAAGGAATGGGCTGAGTTTATAGCCTACAAGACGGTCAAGGATACGGCGTGCCTGCTGTGCATTAACAAGATTCTGATCAATAGTGCGGGGATTTGCCATACCAGTATCAATACCGGTTTTCGTGATTTCATTAAAAGTAATGCGGTTTTTATTTGCGGTATCAAGGCCAAGAAGATAGGCCAAGTGCCACGAAATAGCTTCGCCCTCGCGGTCAGGGTCCGTTGCTAGCAAAACCGTGTCGCTTTTTTCCGCTTTTTTCTGCAGTTCCTGAACAAGCTTTTCCTTGCCCTTGATAATGTCGTATTTCGGTTTGAAATTATTTTTTACGTCTACACTCAAACGATTGGCCGGAAGATCACGCACATGGCCCATGGAAGCGACCACGTCATACCCGGAGCCCAGGTATTTTTGTATTGTTTTGGCCTTCGCAGGTGATTCAACAATAACCAGTTTCGACACAAAACCACCTCACATTTTTCTATCTCTTTTTTGTCTGCCCGAAAGCAGTATTTTCGTTTCAGCGCGGCAGGCTGTAGCGCCTGCCGGAGTAGGACTTCACGGCACCGGTCAGCTCAAGCTCCGTAACTGCAGCAAGCATCCGTGAAGCAGAAAGACCGGCTTCCTTTTCCAACTCGGAAATATGGCGCGGAGATTTTGTCAGCGCCGCGTAAATTTTTTCTGCATCTTTCGAAAGCCCATCCGGCATACCGCAGGGTGCCACTTCCTCGGATGTTTTTGGCGGGATGCCGTTATCTTCTATAATAGCATCTGCTGCGCCAGCGTCAAGAAAAATTTTTTCCGGGAACTGCCCGGAATACTCCTCCAAGATTTCATCTGCACGGCTTACAGGCTTTGCGCCGCTCTTAATAAGGTTGTTTACTCCCTGCGAAACAGGGCTGAAAATATCGGCTGGAACTGCGAAGACATCGCGTCCCTGGTCAAGCGCAAAGTCTGCTGTAATCAAGGATCCGCTCCGTGCTGCAGCTTCCACCACAAGTGTTCCCACAGCAAGGCCGGAAATAATACGGTTGCGGATTGGGAAATTAGAACCGCGCGCCAGCGTACCTGGTGGGTACTCTGAAATGAGCGCTCCGTTTTGTGAAATCACATCACGCAATGAGGCATTTGCCATTAAATAATCCGTATCAATCCCGCAGCCAAGCACCGCAACTGTTTTTCCCCCGGCTTGCAGTGCACCTTTATGGGAAGCTGTATCAATTCCAAGTGCTCCGCCGCTTACAACGACGGCGCCCTTCTTTGCAAACTCATAGGCAATGCTGCGAGCTGCAGTTCTGCCCGATGATGTTGCTTTCCGCGTGCCAACTATGGCAATTGGCAGATGCTTTGAAAAATCAGGCAAAGTGCCTTTCAGGTATAAAGCACACGGCGGGTTCGGGATTTGGCGAAGAAGCTCCGGATATTCTTTGTTTTCCGGCGTAAGAATACGCTGGCCTGCCTTTTCCGTAAATTCCAACAGGTTCTCCGCTTGCTCCAACGGCCAAGAAGTCATATTCCGAATTTCTTTTTCAGTGAAATAACCTTCCAAAAGCCAGGCTTGGCGTCCAGCCTCATAAAAACTCTGCAGCGATGGATATACGGAAAGAATTCTTTTTTGCTTTGAGCTTCCCGCGCCAAGTGCATGCTGCAGCCAAACCCAGTAGACCCTTGGGTCATATTCCATTACAAATTTTCGCCTCCCGCCGAGGAGCGCACCATTTCCCACATTAAAATAGCTGCGGAAGCAGCCGCATTCAAGGACTCTGCTCTTCCCAGCATTGGGATGGTAGTGCGTACGGAGCAAGCCTTAATAGCTTCTTCCGTAAGGCCGTTGCCCTCATTGCCAATCACCGCCGCACAAGAGCTGGCAAAATTTATCTTGGTAACCGGCACTGCAGTGGAATCCGGGACTGCAGCAAGCGTTGCGACCCCGAATCCATTCAATTTTTTAATGATTTCCGGTGCTTCTGCACAGTGGCAGAGCGGCAAGCGGAAAACGGCACCCATGCTGGCGCGCAATACCTTAGGCGAAAAAACATCGCAGCAAGTTCCGCCTAAAAAGACTTCTTCAATTCCAAGTGCTTCCGCCGTTCGGAAAACGGCACCCATATTAGCCGGATCCTGCATATTTTCAAGAACCAGCAGATGCTTTTTTCCGGGCTGCGGCGGAGCAGAAAGTTTTTCTTCCGGCATAGCGCAGATGCAAAATATTCCCTGTGGGGTCTTGGTGCCGGAAATATACTGTGCTGCAGATGCTGAAATAGTATACTCTTTCTGTGCCGCTTTTTTCACCGGTTCCAGGTAAGCGACGTACTTCTTTTGCGCCTCTGGGGTGTAAAAGAGGGCCAAGATATTAATGCCGCTTGACGATGCGTCAGCACAAAGCCGTGCGCCTTCTACAGCAAAACGGTTCGTCTTCCGCCGGAAAGCAGCATTGCTGGAAAGGCGGAGAAAATCCTGAAGCAGTTCATTTTTTCGGCTTGTTATCTCAGCAGACATCAGTAAATGGCTCCTAATAATAAAAATATGCGCCCGGAACAGTTTACCGGGCGCACGTTCAGCTTTTAAAGCGCTGCTTTTGCTTTTTCAACAAGGCTCTTGAATGCAGCCTCATCTGCAACAGCAATTTCAGCAAGCATCTTTCTGTTCAGAGTTACGCCGGCTTTTTTCATGCCATTCATGAACGCGGAATAACTGATGTTATCTGCGCGGCAAGCGGCGGAAATACGGGTAATCCACAGACGGCGGAAATCACGTTTTCTTGCCTTGCGGCCGACGAAAGCATAATTTCCAGACTTCATAACAGCCTGTTTGGCCATTTTGAAGTGTCTGCTCTTAGAACCAAAATATCCTTTTGCAAGTTTTAAAGTCTTTTTTCTTCTCTTGCGCGTCATCAGCGCACCCTTTACACGTGCCATTCTATTTACCTCCAATAAATGGTTGGTTTCAAAGCGAAAAACTTACCGGTTATTTATAAGGAATCAGTCTCTTAATCTGCGCCACATTTGTCTTATCGGCGACTGTCGTCTTACGCAGATTACGAGTGCGTTTTGTCGTTTTTTTGTTCAGCCTGTGTGATTTATAGGCATGTGCACGGATAACTTTTCCGGATTTTGATAATTTAAAACGTTTTTTTGCACCGGTATGTGTTTTAATCTTAGGCATGGTTGCCCCTCCTTAGTAAATCTTACTTAACGGGTTTGGATGCAAGAAACATCAGCATGTTGCGGCCTTCCATTTTGGATGGCTTTTCCACATTAGCCAAATCGGCCAATGCTTCTGCAAAGCGCTTCATGATTTCGTGGCCCTGCTCCGGGTGACCCATCTCACGTCCACGGAAGCGGATAGAAACCTTAACCTTGTCTCCCTCTTTCAGAAAACGCTGCGCATGGCCGACTTTTGTGTTAAAGTCATGCGTATCGATATTCAGCGAAAGACGAATTTCCTTGATCTCTACGATATGCTGGTTCTTTCTTGCTTCTTTTTCACGCTTTGCCTGTTCAAAACGGTACTTGCCGTAGTCAATAATTTTGCAGACCGGCGGAGTCGCCTGTGGAGCAATCTTAACCAGGTCAAGATTCATTTCTTCTGCTTTCTGCAGTGCCTGAGAAGACGACATAAGGCCAAGCTGAGCGCCGGTAGGCCCGATAACACGCACCTGCCTGTCATGAATTTTCTCATTAAGCTGAAGTTCCCTGCTGCTAATAGTGAAACACCTCCAAAACACGTTGTAGAAATTATAGAAAGAATAAAGCGCGTGGGCTACCCGCCTACGCGCCAATATACAATTTGAAACCTGATTCCAGATATTCAAAAAAATATTGACCCGTGCCGGACGGAACCCCACAGGTGTGAATAGCGGTATGCGCCGTATTCCTCTTTGTTTTACACTTCAATATTATAAGCGCACTGCGCTTTTTTGTCAAGATTTTTTATCCATAGCCCACTTGAAACTTTTAGCATACTGTAAAAAGAGAAGGAGATGGAAATACCATGAAGCTTCAAAATAATATCCCATACTACTGGTTTTTATTTCCGCCATGCGAAGACTGCACGGTGCTAAAACGCCGCTTCCGGCCCTTCCTTGTCATACGGCCTCATCTGCCCCATTTTCAAAAAATCAAAGTTGTTCCGATAAAACGGCACTGATGTTTTGCGTTTATCTTCCCGTTTACGGGGAAAACTATCCTTCGAAGCGAGGAGGAATTTGATGAATACAGAAACAAAAGAAAATAAGCAGCTTGCGCCAAAGGAGAAAGAGGAAGACGATGTAGACAACTATATTTATTCTTGTGCCGACAATGTTGTGTCCTCTACAGAATGCACCGGACTGATTCAAACACCGCCGACCAATGAGCAGGAAGCACAAGCCTACACCGATATTTATGCAATACCTGAACCTTCGCAGAACAAAGACTGCCAAAAATCGAAATCAAAAGAAAAAAGCTGAACGTTCCGGGGACCCAATTCTATGGGTTCCCGGACATTTTATTTTCGAAAATTCTTTTGGGAGGCATAAGTATTGCGCTCCCAAAATACACCGTCAGCATACCCTTGAATGGTTTGGTCGTGTTCGGCCTCCTCCAGCCGTCTCTGCGCCCAGGCACAATACTGCTCGCTGCACTCAATGCCGGAAAAACGCCGGTTCAGCTTTTTGGCCGTTACAGCCGTAGTCCCAGAACCCAGGAACGGATCAAAAACAAAATCATTTTCGTGCGAACTTGCCAGAATGATTTTTGCAATAAGCTTTTCTGGCTTTTGCGTAGGATGAGCAGTATTTTCCTGCATCGACCAGTACGGAATAGAAATATCGTCCCAAAAATTTGAAGGACACGTGTCACGGAAATTACCAGTGCTGGTTTCTTCCCAATCTTTCGGCTTTCCATCCGCGCGGTACGGGGCAACCACCCTTTTTCGCATTTTCACAGCGTCAAGATTAAATGTATATTGGGAAGAGCAGGTGGCAAACCAGATGTCTTCCATACCATTTTTCCAGTTGTTTTTCGCGCCACGGCCCTTTTCTCGCTGCCATGTAATCCGGTTTTGCAAATAAAAATAGTGTTCGAGCACTGGGCCAACAACAAGGCTCGATTTCCAGTCACAGCAAACATAAACGGAAGCATTCGGCTTTAAAATAGGAAGAATTTTTTCTACCCACGCAGCAGTGTAATCTTGGTATTCTGCGTCGCTTTTCCGGCTAAATTTTCCATTTGCAAACTTTTTATCTAAATTATAGGGTGGGTCAACAACCAAAAGATCCACGAAACTGTGGGGCAGATATGGCAGCACCTGAAAGGTATCGCCAAGAATCACTTTGTTCTGCAATTCTGCCTGAATAACCGGTCCATCGGGCCGAATACACTTCTCAAGGTATCGTTTCCCTTCTTCGGCAGAAAAATCCAACGTCTTATTCCTGAGTGATTTCATCAAATTCACCTCACTATAATCGTAAAATAAAAAAGGAAAAGCCCCAAGTTATTCTTAGAGCTCTTTTTAGGAAATTCATTGCCACCAAAAATAAATTCTATTTTTTAACCGCAACCACCATTCCATCTCCAACTGGAAGCAATGTGCTTTCCAACTCCGTTGCAGCAGCAATCATACGGTTAAATTCATGAATAGGCTCCACTTGGTCCTTCCATTTTGAGCCAAGTTTCATCGCTGGAAACAACGTATCATCAGCGATTAGAATGCCGCCTGTTTTTAGAATCCGAATGCAATCTTTCAGCAAGGCAGGATATAATCTGTTATCCACATCCTGAAAAACAAAATCAAAAGCACTGTCAGAAAGGTTTGGAACAATTTTACTTGCATCACCAAGTTTGATTTGAATGATGTTTTGCACGCCGAAGCGCTCAAAATTGAGCTTTGCCTGTTCCGCTGCAGTCTTATTAAACTCGATTGTAGTAATTCTTCCGCCGTACTCCCGTGCCGTGAGTGCCATAGAAACTGCGGAAAACCCAATACTCGTTCCTATTTCAAGGATACTCTTTGGTTTTTTCATCTGCAATATTAATTTCAGGAAGCGCGCCGAATCATCCTCTATAACCGGCACAAAATCTTTCCAGCTCGTTTGGTTTACAAATTCTTCTCTTCGTAAGGTTCCCTTTCCGCAGTACAAGTCTTCAATATACGCTTGGTATGTTTCCAACGTCCCTACATTTTGCATGATTTACATCTCTCCTTTAAAATAGACCGTGCCTGATGGAGAAATGCAAAAAACGCACTCTCCAACCATGACAGGTCAGACAGTGCGTTGGCTTACGTGAACGCTTACGAAATAATTTATAAAAAATTATACATCATCTTATATTTTATGTCAATCACCTAAAATGTTCGATTCATAATGGACTTCAAACTGTCACTTTTTCTCCTCTGCGCATAAAAGGCAGCCTGCTTCAAAGAGAAGCAGGCTGCCTTTTGGTGCCGGTGGTGGGAAAGCATTGGTATGTACAACGTTTTATTGTGCCGCAGCATAGTAAAAAATTATGGTGCTGGGAATGAACCCGGCACCTTTTGTCTGTCCTTTAAAATCTGATTTACTCGTTGCCTTAGAGGCCGTCTGCATAGCTGCCATTACGGTCTGAAGCAGCGATAACAGCTATAAACATAATATTGCTTTTATCATATTGAAGAGAAACCGTGCATCACTTAGTCTTTTATCAGCATAAAAGGGCTTACATAACAAGATCTTCTCTCATATTTTTTCAGCCGAAGATGAATTAATGTCACCTAAAGGAACAATAAATACTGTTAAATTTGATCAAATGTCATTATTCCTCTGATTTTATGATTTATGTACCTGTTTTTGTTAACCTTCTGATCAATATTCACTAGTTCTTGACAATAATCATATATTTCTGGGCCCTGATTCGTTATATCAAGAATTACAGATTCATTCATTCCTCCTAATATCATCTTCATAATTGCATATTTTTGGAGGCCAGTTTGAGTGAAGCAATTTCTTTCATCATCGTCATGATTTTCTGCATATGCGTGTCGTATTTTATCAAGTTGACCTTTAATGAATCCATGGCTTATTTGCTTATTATTCCTATTGACAAATAGATTTGCTAAATCAAACTTATTTCCATATTTTTTGAATCTAATTTCGTACAATTGCTTGAAGCATAATGCTAATGAATATGGTAGCTCTAAATAAATATTTCTACCAGTAAGTAAATTGTATTTTACTCTTAAAGTTCTATGTTCCCTGTTATAATCCCCTATTGTAAAATTTGCAATTCTATCATGACTAAATCCATACAATAAATATAACTTAATTATGATATCTACTTCCAAAAAGATAAAATTATCTTCCTTGTAATTATTATTCAAATATTGAATAATAAACTCAAATTGCTCATCATTTATTTCCGGATCAACTTCTTTGTCCCGAAGAGTGATGCCCTTATTTTTAAGCTTTGTTCTTACTTCATCACCTAAGCTACGAGCAAATGGCCTATATTTTATCAATGTAATATTTGGATATTGGTTGAATATCATTTCATCAAAAAATTTGTTCAATGCAATTAAAAAATCATTTACTGCGGAAACGCTTTCAACATTTTCATTATTAATTACATAATAAATCGAAGCATTAATTATATCCTGAGGGGTGAATTCATCTTTAAAAAGCTTATGTACATCGCTAATATCAGACTTATTTGCCAAAATATAAGGAATTAAGTATTGCTGGAGTTTTGGTATATATTGGTGGAAAGTTGCAGGAGAAAGTTTTTTCCCAAATTCACTAATTAAATTTGTTAGTTCTATTTCATTCATAGATTATACCTCCGCACTGATTATTAGTAAAATTTTACCACTAATATTTCATAGAGTCAATCTTGATTGAAAAAGCGCCTGTTGGACTTCTCCAGCAGGCGCTTGCTAATTTCAAAAGCCCGGATGAGAAAAGAACTTTTAGGCGGTTGCCAGATTAATTTTTGTTTGGAACATAGTCGAGAATATCAATATTTTGTAACGGAAAGTAAAAGGAAGGCAAAAAAACAAATCAGAACCGGAAATGAATCCGACACGGCTACACTTAATATAATTTCATTTGTGGGAATTTATGGGGGTAGATAGTATCAAGCACTTTTGTAATTTCAAAGGCCGTTTTTCCTTCGATTGGTAGTCCGTCATCACCAATATGTAAATATGATGTCATTTCCACTTTTAATTGGACACCTGGAACAATCGGATGTTTTCCTTCTTTATATTCCTGCATCCATTTTGAATCTGAAATTTTAGCGTAAAAGTGATGATCCTTTTGAAATTCCCATTTTGAATCTCCAATACAAACGGGCTGCTTTATATAAAATGTGTCTGTACTTTTTACTTCTTTTACCGGATGCTCCATATTCTCAATAACAGGTTCATTCATTGCGCTAAACTCTGCTCTATCGATTGTTGATAATTGCTTATCTTCTGTCTCTACCCTGATTCCGCTTACATTTGGATTCTTGTCTGCGTCGTTTATAATTTGAATAATGCAATTTTCTATAGTAGCATTTTTAAAATATCCTTCAGCTTCTTTTGAAAAAGATCTAACTTTTCCATCGGCGTTCTCTACACTCATTTTTTTCTTGTCACAGAACGTCTTTCTGGGCATACAATTTCCAATATGCCTTTTAATTTCAAAAAAATCGACAATCAAAGAAGCACAATTTGCCGCATAGTTAATGTTTGCAGGTGTTATTATCGTATAGGCGGTTTGCGCTGCAATCATTAAATCAATAATAAAACTGCCTTGCCTATTTGCAACTACTTTTAGATTACACTCCGTATTTTCAAGACAAGTTTCTTTTGTTGCCATAACAAGTGTATTTAAAGATTGTAGCCCTGCAATAAGGGTCTCTACATTCAACTCATTCTCTCCGGCAAATGTAAATTCGAAGTGGGATTGTGTCCGATTCTGATCATCCATTTCATGGCCTTCTTAAATAGATTATTAGGTAAACCATTAATTTAATTATATTCGCATTAATTCAAAAATCAACAAAATAATTTTTAATTCAAAAAATGAGGGCACCCGGAATTAACCGGATGCCCTTCGTCATGCCTGTTCAATTGACAAAAATAAGATAATTTTGTAAAGACTTTACATCGGATTTGATGTTAATTTTACGCCGCACCGTTTGTATTCAGTGCGACCGCCCCGCTTTCAGGCTGTGCTGTTGTGTGCGTTTTCGGCAGCGCGAGAACGGCAGCTTCCATGGCAGCGTCGCCAAGTTTGGCCACATCACCCTCATAAGCGATTCCGTCAAAAGACAAAGCACGTTTCAAAATATCTTCGGCGGTAGCTTTACGTTCATCGTCTGGGACTTTACCAGTCTTGTTCATCTGCTCAGCATCGCCAACAGCAATCTGTGCAGCGTCGACAATCTTTTGCATAACGGCCGTCGCCGGGCAAGGAATAACGGCAGCCGCCGCATCAGATACAACATCCGCAGCCTTCAATGCTTTATCTGCAACAGCTGTGGCTTTATCAAGGTTGACACCTTTCTGCTTTAGATGATCCGTCAGCCAACCGATAGAAACAATCCCGAGAAGAACTGCCAAGGTAATAATTGTGTAATCCATAAAATACCTCTTTCTGCCGGTATTTCCGGCTTCAAATTAAGCCGTTAGAAAAATCTTCTAACGGCTTTTGTATTTAATCAGTGCCGAAGCAAAAGTGCAAGAAAGGCACTTACAAGACCGCTGCCAAGCGCGGCTATGATAGCAAATATGAAATGCTCCCACATCTGACCAGGGCGTCCAGTAATAGCCGATACACTGGACTTTATCTCGGCTACATCGCCTTTCATCCCGGCCATTTCTTGCTGCATTCCAGCCATTGTTTCAGCAAGGGTATGTACATCTTTGACCTCTTTTTCGAGGCTATCAAGTCGCTTGTGCGCAGATTTTGCGCTATCAAGTGCCTGCTGCGCTGCTTTTTCTTCTTCTGTCATTCAGCCACCCTCACCACAAATCTGCGTGAGCCGCCCTCATTAGGCGCCTGAACATAGATTCCAGATACACCTGGCCGTACAGCGACTATTGGGGCAAGCCAATAACCAGGCTTCGCGTCTGCGAAAACGCCTGCTGCCGTTACAGCAGCAGGGCCTGCGCCCGACGTTCCTGCAACAACCTTTGGACGACCCGTCTGGCATTTAAGGCCAACTGTGTAACACTGACCGACCTTCTTAAGCAACGTACCACTTGTATCACAGCCGCAAGATGAAACAATCTTAACCACAAAAGTCGACACACGGCTGTGGTTAATATAAATTCCTGCTGCATTTCCAGGTGCGCTTGTACCGTGAATTGCATAGAAATAATCATCGCCATGCTGGCTGTGAAATGATACGCTGCACACATCAGGACTTCCAACGACGACTGTCGGCCTACCCGCCCGGCATGATAACTTCATAATGTACTGGCCACCAGATTTAAGCTGATATAAGCCATGCGTATCGCAAACAAATTGCGCGCCTGCTGGGGCCAGGCCAGAACCGGATGAATAATCAAGGAATATGCTCTTATACCAATGATCCCACCCGCGTCCGGCAACGCGAGTCCGGATGACACCTTCCGCGGTCCCTGCTGCTTCAATGGCATATCCACCGCCGATGTAAATACCAACGTGGCCGTCCATGTGTAGAAGTAGGCCAGGGATTTCCGGTAGTGTACCAATAAGGCCGCTCTCGTGTGCCTCGGTATAATGCTGATTTGCACTGTGGTCCTGAGAAGCATTGTACTGTGGATCCGCACCGTAGTGGTCGGCCCAGAGGTAATACTTGATAAGCCCGATGCAATCCACGACGCGCCGCCCGCGCCACTTATCTCCCACACGCCGCATAGTGCCTCCTGCTAGGTCATCATCCGGGTACTGTGCAGCCTTTCGGTCAAGCAAATCTTCAGTGCAAATCTGCCCAAACGTACCGTAAACATAGCCCGTTCCAGCCGTGAGCGCCTGCTCAGCGAATGATACTAAACCTGCTGCTGATTTCATACTATCAATCCTTTCAAGGCATAATTTTAGCCGCCCATCTCTGAGCGGCTTTTAAGCCTGTGTCAAGTCTTCTTTTGTGAAGTTCATATCCAGTAACGTCTTCCCATCGGGCTGCAGACGATTGGTTAAATAACGGACATATTGATAACCGGTATAGGTTTTCACCGGGTCTTTTGCATCAGCCGAAGTATACACCTGAATGCTGCTGAG
>JAEZFF010000120.1 GCA_023417635.1 Bacillota bacterium
GCCTGGAGGGACGCGCCAATCGCAACGCACTCGTCCGGGTTAATGCCCTTAAACGGCTCTTTTCCAGAAAGCTTCTGAACGGCTTCCTGCACTGCCGGCATACGGGAAGAACCGCCGACCATGAGGACTTTGCTGATGTCGTTGAACGTAAGGCCTGCGTCGGAAAGGGCCTGCTTAACCGGGCCGACCGTTCTTTCTACAAGGTCTGCCGTCAGTTCTTCAAACTTCGCACGGGTCAAGGTCATGTCAAGGTGTTTCGGGCCCGCTGCGTCTGCTGTAATGAACGGCAGGTTAATCTGGGAAGAAGTCATGCTGGAAAGTTCAATCTTTGCTTTTTCAGCTGCTTCCTTCAGGCGCTGCATCGCCATCTTGTCGCCGGAAAGGTCAATACCGTTTGCTTTTTTGAAGTCGTCAACCATCCAGTTCATCACGCGCTGGTCGAAGTCGTCGCCGCCGAGGTGTGTGTCACCTGCTGTAGCAAGAACTTCCTGCACACCGTCGCCCATCTCAATAATGGAAACATCGAATGTGCCGCCGCCCAAGTCGTAAACAATAATTTTCTGCTCGCCGCCCTTGTCAATTCCATAGGAAAGCGCTGCGGCCGTCGGTTCGTTGATAATGCGCTTCACGTCAAGGCCAGCGATTTTGCCTGCGTCTTTTGTTGCCTGACGCTGGCTGTCGCTGAAGTAGGCCGGAACAGTAATAACGGCAGAATTTACCGTCTCGCCGAGGTAAGCTTCTGCATCCGTTTTCAGCTTTTGCAGGATCATTGCAGAAATTTCCTGCGGGGTAAAGTTCTTGTCATCAATCTTTACTTTATAGTCCGTTCCCATTTGCCTCTTAATGGAAGAAATGGTGCGCTCCGGGTTCGTAATTGCCTGGCGTTTTGCCACCTGGCCGACCATGCGCTCGCCGGTCTTGGAAAATGCAACAACAGACGGCGTTGTGCGTGCGCCTTCCGAGTTAGGAATAACAACAGGCTTACCGCCTTCAATAACCGCTACACATGAGTTTGTTGTACCAAGGTCAATACCAATTGTCTTTGACATATTTACTGCCTCCAATGATTCTCGAAGTTTATTTTTAAAGATAATGTATAAAAACGGACCCGCAAAACGGGTTGCCGCCAATTTGTGGGGTTTTAGTTTGCGACCTGCACCATTGCGTGCCGTACGACTTTGCCGTCTATGGTGTAACCTTTTTGAAAGACTTTCGCGATGACGTTTTCGCCAAGGGACTCGTCGTCGATGTGAGAGACGGCACTGTGCAGGGTTGGGTCAAACGGCTCGCCTTCCTTGCCCATCTCCGCCACATTCAGCTTTTTCAGCGCTGCCTGCATTTGCTTCTGCGTCATCTCGACGCCTTTGCGCAGGTCTTCGGCGGAACAGTCTTTTTGCTCCAGCGCACGCTCCAGGTTATCAGCTACACTCAGTATTTCTTTTACAGCATCCGCTGTGGCGTCGGCGTAAAGCGCCTGTTTTTCGCGCTCGGTGCGTTTGCGGAAGTTATCATACTCGGCGGCGGTGCGCAGGAACGCGTCTTTTTGCTGCGCGAGGGTATCTGTGGTTTCTTTCAGCTTCTTTTTTGTTTCTTCCAGCTCTTTGTTCAGTTCCTCGGAAGATCCCTTTGCGTCGGCTTGCGCCTTTGCTTCCGGGTTGGCGGCTTTCTCTCCGGCTTCGGCTTTTCCTTCGGTTTTTGCTGCAGATACAGCTTCCGCCTTATCTGGCTGCTGTTTGGGGTTCTTTTCTTTTCTGCCGGTTTTCTCTTTTTCTTGCTTCAAGGGAAATCCCCCTTTCTTATTCTAAATCCATCAGCTCCGTCAGCATACGGCCGACGGAGTCGGAAAGGTACTCCATATTTGAAATGATTTTGCTGTAATCCATACGCATGGGGCCAACCACGGCAATCGCGCCCGCGTCTTTTCCGCCAACCGCATACCGTGAAACGATCACGCTGGAATCCACCAATTCCGACCGGCCGCTTTCCCTCCCGATAAAAACCTGCAGCGCGCTTCCGCGCCTGGAAAGGAGGCTGACCAGTTCCGCAGGGCAGGAAAGGAAATCAACAATGCGACGAATTTCTTCCTGCCCAAACTCTGGGTAACACAGCAGGTTTACTTCACCGTTCAGGCACACTTCCGAGTGAATGGATTCGCGCGCCGTATCGGCAACCGCCATCAGCGTGGAACTCATCATCATGGCCATGTCGCCCAGCGAAGCCGCCAAGGTCTGCATATACGCCGGTGTAACAGCCGTAACGGGAACCCCCGCCAGCTTGTCATTCAGCAGGCGGAAAAATACACGCAGAATCTCCGGCGTTAAGTCGAAGTCGCAGTGAAACACGCGGCTTTTCATGGTGCCTGCGGAGGTCATCAAAATGACCATTGCTGTGCGGCGGCTGGTCTGCACCAGCTGCACCGCACGGATAACTCCGCCTTCACCGCTTGGAGTAGTGGAAACCGCCGCATACTTTGTCATGGATGCAAGCACTTTGGCGACACCATCCAGCAGCTTTTCGGGGTCATATGCCGCAGGCAGGATCATACTGTCGAGGTACTGGCGCTCCGTGCGCGAAATTGGGCGGCGCTTCATCAAAGAGTCGATGTAAACGCGGTAGCCTTTCTGCGAAGGCACACGCCCCGCCGACGTATGGGGCTGTACCAAAAGCCCCATGCGGCTCAGCTCGCTCATTTCGTTGCGCACGGTAGCGGAGGAAACACGGAAGTCAAGGCTGTCGCAGAGCGTTTTTGAGCCAACCGGCTCACCAACGGCAATGTAAGACTCCACGACTGCCGCAAGAATTTTTCTTTGGCGTTCACTCAGCTCCAACCTGTTTCCCTTCTATCCTTTTTCGGATTAGCACTCTTAGCTTTCGAGTGCTAACTCTATTTATAAGAGTATCATTACTTTGCCCTGTTGTCAATATCTTATTTGTAAACTAATTATTAACCCGTGGCCTGTATGCAGTGGAAAGCACCAGGCTATCTCGCAAAAAGGATTTCCCCCGTTAAGTAATCGGAAAGTAAAAAGCCATGCGGCGTAAAATGGAAGCCGTTTTCGGTGCAGATCGTCAGCCCACGCGGTTCATACAGTTGGGCGGCCTTTTTCAGCCTTGCCGGAACTGGGAAGCCGAAGCGCGCACGGCAGGCACGATCCGTCAAACCGGCAGTAAGGCGCAGGCTCAGCATGGCAAATTCATCAAAGTCACCGCCCGCACCATCCTGCACCGGTTCATCACCGCGCAGAAAGCCCCGCAGGCTGCGTTCCCAGTGAAAGCGTTTCCCGCTCAGATAGGAATGTGCCGAAGGGCCAAGACCAAGGTATTCTTCCCCGTGCCAGTATTTTAAATTGTGCCGGCTTTCCCGGCCCGGCTTCGCGAAGTTGGAGATTTCGTACTGCCTGAGGCCGCGCTTTTCCAGTTCGCCGCAGGCAAAAAGATACAGCGCGGCGGTTTCGTCCTCACTTGGCAGATGAAGCTCCGCGCGGTTTTTCCAGTAGACCGTATGCGGTTCCAATGTAAGCAGGTAAGCCGAAAGGTGCGGAACGTCAAGCCCGGTGCAGAAATTGATGGAGTGCAGCAGGCTTTTTTCCGTCTGCCCCTGCACCGCCAACATCAGGTCGAGCGAAATGTTCTCAATTTCCGCCTTGCGCGCATCTTCCACCGCGCGGGCTGCATCTTCTGCCGTATGCTTCCGCCCCAGCAGGCGAAGTTCCTCTTGCTCTGCGGACTGCAAGCCAAAGGAAACGCGGTTCACGCCTGCCGCGGCAATTTCATGGAAAAACGCGGAAAGGTCGCCGTCGGGGTTCGCTTCCACAGTGATTTCCGCGTTTTCCAGGCCAAATGCCTTCCGTGCCGCTTCCGTAATATGCGCAATGCGTTCCCCACCCAGCAGGCTTGGCGTTCCCCCTCCAAAATAGAGCGTGTCCGCTTTGCGGCCGATACGCTCCGATTCGGAATATATTTTGTCTATAATACACTTCGTATATTCATCCATCGTGCTTTGCGCGGCACACATTGAGAAAAAGTCACAGTATGGGCATTTGCTGCTGCAAAACGGAACATGGATATACAATCCTATCAAATTCGGCATATTCATCCTTTCTCAGGCCGCCGCATGCAGAAGAGGAACCGCAAAGGCGGGATTCGGCGGAAAATACCATAAGCCGCAAACGTTCCTGCCACGGAAATCAGAACAATCAGAAAATACTGGGCCGCCGGAACCGGGCACAGCTTCACGACATAATACGCCGTTGCGACCAGAATGCTCTGGTGCAGAATATAAATTGGGAACGATCCCTGCGCAAGATATGCCGTCCCTTTTGTGCGGAAATTGAAATATTTCTTTGCCATGCCGAGAAATGCAAGGATGCTCTCCCACGCAATAAACCGCTGGTAGATATCTGCTCCGAGGCCGCGGGACATGGACGGGAAATTATAATAAATAAAAATCAGCGACGCATTTAGCAGGACTGCGACGATAAAAAGCGGCCAACGGCTTTTTTCAAGCCGGGCAATCACCTCGTCATTGCTTAGGAAGAAGAAGCCCAGCAGGAAAAGCGTGAAATCTTCGCCGAGGCTCTTGCCGCCGAAGTTGAGGACCAAGGCCATCAGACTGGTGACAACGAAAAAAGGCAGGAGCATCGGAATCCGGATTTTCCCCGCGTCGATTTTGCGGCCGGACTTGCGATACCACATCATAATCGGCAGTGCGACGAGCGAAATAACAAACAGAAAAAGGATAAACCAGAGCTGCCCCGGTGTGAATCCCCCGGTGTAGCCTGTTAAATCGGTTTTCTTCGTAAAATATAATACATATTGTTGAAAATAACTTCTTGTATATCCGTTGTGAAACCGCTCCGCAAAATAAGTTTGAGCCGGAACCAACAGCAGAATGCCGGAAACGAGCGGCACAAACAACTTGCGGAAGCGTTCCTTCACAAACTGCTTCGGCGTACGCTTTTCCAGCGCATAACCGGCGCTGATGCCTGCCAAGACAAACAAAAGCGGCATAAACCACGAGTAAGTTGCCCATGTAAACGAACTGATTGCCGCAACTGGCTTCGACACGATATACCAGTTTTCGCCGTAATCATTGAATATCATCGCCGCGTGGAACGGGAACAAAAGCAAAATCGACAACCACCGAAGGTTATCGATATAATTTTTTCTCTCCATTTTTTCTCACTTCAACCATTTTTCTTTAGCACCCAGCCCCATTATTTGCTCTGAGTTTCTCTTTCGGGAGCATTACCAAGCGTTCCCGCCAAACTCAGTTTCAATTTATAATTTTATCGAAGGGCGGGGCGTGCGCGCAACCTAAGGCTGCCGCCTATTCATCAAGCTTCAGCACGCTCATGAAAGCTTCCTGCGGAACTTCTACGCTTCCGAGTTTGCGCATCCGCTTTTTGCCCTCTTTCTGCTTTTCCAGCAGCTTCCTTTTCCGCGAGATGTCGCCGCCGTAGCATTTGGCAAGGACATCCTTGCGCAGGGCCTTAACCGTTTCGCGCGCAATAATGCGACCTCCCACACAGGCCTGAATCGGGATTTCGAAAAGCTGGCGGGGAATCTTCTCTTTCAGCTTCTCCACCATTTTGCGGGCGCGGGGGTAGGCTTTGTCGGAGTGAATAATAAAGGAAAGTGCATCCACTGTTTCGCCGTTCAGCATAATATCCAGCTTCACAAGGCTGCTCTTCCGGTAGCCGGTAAGCTGGTAGTCGAAAGAGGCATAGCCGCGCGTACGGCTCTTAAGCGCGTCGAAGAAATCGTAAATAATCTCGTTCAGCGGAAGCTCATAGTGAATGTCCACACGGTCGGAGTCAATATAATCCATTGTGATGAAAGTACCGCGCCTATCCTGGCAAAGATCCATAATGGTGCCAACGTAATCTTTCGGCGAGTAGATATGCGCGTCGGCAATCGGCTCGTCGGCCTCCGCAATTTTAGAGGGGTCAGGGTAGTTCGTCGGATTGTCGATTTCCAGCATGGAACCGTCCGTCATCTGCAGATGATACACAACGCTCGGCGCGGTGGTAATAAGGTCGAGGTCATACTCGCGCTCCAAGCGTTCCTGCACCACTTCCATGTGCAGCAGGCCAAGGAAGCCGCAGCGGAAGCCAAAGCCCAAGGCTGCCGACGTTTCCGGCTCGTAGCTCAGGGCGGCATCGTTCAGTTGCAGTTTTTCCAGCGCGTCGCGCAAGTCGGGATATTTTGCGCCGTCTGCTGGGTAAACGCCGCAGAAAACCATTGGCTGCGCCGGGCGGTAACCGGGCAGCGGCTCTTTTGCCGGGTTGTCGGCGAGGGTGACGGTGTCGCCTACGCGCGCTTCACGCACCGCTTTAATGGAAGCAGAAAACACCCCGACTTCGCCGGCTTTCAGGCTCTCGGTTGGCATAAAGTCTTTTGCGCGCATAAAGCCGCAGTCTACAACGGAAAATTCGCCGCCCGCAGACATCATGCGAATTATATCACCCGGCTTCAGGGTTCCGTCGAACACGCGGACGTGCGCGACAGCGCCTTTGTAGGAATCGTAATAAGAGTCAAAAATCAGCGCTTTCAGCGGTGCGTTTTCATTGCCCTTCGGCGGCGGGACATTCTTTACTATCTGTTCCATGACCTGGTCGACGTTCGTACCCATTTTGGCAGAAATACACGGCGCTTCGCCGGCCGGTATGCCAATCACGTCTTCAATCTCTTTGCGGACTTTTTCCGGCTGGGCACTCGGCAGGTCAATTTTATTGATGACGGGCAAAATCTCCAGCCCAGCATCAACAGCCAGGTAGGTGTTGGCCAAAGTCTGCGCTTCTATGCCCTGCGTGGCGTCCACAACCAGGATGGCCCCTTCACAGGCGGCGAGGGAACGCGAAACCTCATAGTTAAAGTCAACGTGACCGGGCGTGTCAATCAGGTTAAAAATGTAGTCTTGTCCATCTTTGGCATGGTAAAGAAGCGTTACGGCATGCGCCTTGATGGTAATGCCGCGCTCCCGCTCCAAATCCATATCGTCAAGAATCTGGTCTTCCATCTCGCGCTGAGGGACGGAATCGGTCAGTTCCAGAATCCGGTCTGCCAGCGTGCTCTTGCCGTGGTCGATATGTGCAATAATACAAAAATTACGTATGTTTTCACGGGGTATCTCCAAAAACAAACACCTGCTTTCGGCCTTTTGAAAAAGGCCCTTTCAAATGAAGCTTAAAACAAACTGAACTATAGAAATTTTTGCAGGCTTTTTCTACCTTCGCCTGTTTAAGAAAAAAGCCGCAGTCCTTCTTCAGGTTTTCTGCGGCAGTTTTGCGAGCCTTGAGAAAATTACAGCTGTACGGCATATTTGTGCGGGTTGTCCGGGTCATAATAAACGGTTATATTATCGTTTATTTCCGGGCTTACATTTGCTGCACTAAGATACCGCCTGCCGAAATATTTTTTGCCCTGTACGGAGTAGCAGAATGAAACTACATGCGGATGGGCGCTTTCCGCATTGTTCACACGAAGCGCGGTTTTGTTTACTGTGAGCCACCACCCTGTTTTCACAGACGTGACTCTGCCCGCTGTTTTTCTGCCCTGCGCAAAAATTTTATCTGTGTTGATACCGAACATTCCTGTAACCCCTATAAATGCTCCTTCAAGAAAAGCAGCCAAAGCTTTACAGGTTTCCAATCAATAGCGTTTGAGTCCGCGGTAATATTTATCGCTTAAAAGGCGTTTTCCATGTTTCTTCTTGGAACGGTGGTAACGGCTGCGGCCCGGCCTGTGCGGCGGACGCCGGTTGCTCAGAATCACAATCAGGATAACCAGGATGCCAAGGCCAATGCACACCCATGCCAGGATGCCGATTTTGTTCAGCTGGTGCGAATAGGAATTGTCTGCCACAGACGCCAAAGGGTCCGCTTCGGAAACACTGTCCACTCCCGGCAGGGAAATCGTGCTGGACTCCGACGAAGCGACAGAAGAAGAACTTGCCACTCTGCTGGAAGAAAAGTCGTCCGTAACTGTGGTGACTGTTCTGCGGCTCTGGTAAGAGCTTGCCGGTCGGGAAGCCACCGGCTTGGCAGAAGAAGGCTTTGGCTTTGAAGAAACCGTGATCGGTTTTGAAGAAGATGATTTTGAAGAAGCAGCAGAAGAACTGCTCAATTTGGAAGAAGCCGGAGGATTTTTAGACGAAGAATTTTGGGCCGATGGGGTTCCTTCCGCAAAGGCATTAATTGGTCTGCTGGGTAAAAAGAGAAACAGAAAAAGAGCCACAAAAAAGGTGCACAGCAGTTTTTTCCGTTCGTTCATCATAATCCTCCGTTAGATAGCCGGCCTGACCTGGTAAAATGTATACCAATCCATTCTCATACTGCTATCTCGGCATATAAGCCGTAAATCCGGCAGAAAGCGGCAGCAAACCGCCGGATTGTGTAATTTCGTTTTCTTTCAGAGTAATTATATCAATATTCAGCTTCCAATGCAAGGTTAAGTCCGGATTTTTGCCCGTCATTTCGTAAAGGAAAGTCTTATTGTCACCAAACCCAATCCTTCGGCACTGAAAGTCCACAACCGCCAGCCCCCACAGCAGAGCCAGCAGCAACAGCGTACAGAAGAACGAAGTAAAGAAAGCACGGTGGCTCCGCTTGTTTTTCATCCGTTCATTTCACTTCCTTTTCCGGGCGTTTCAGGAACTTCCCAGTACCTGCGCCAGCGCCTGGCCTAAAAGGTTGCCGGTATATTTTGATTCATCCAGAGTATTGGCATCTGTACCAATTTCAATCAAAAGGGAACCCTTCGTCATGTCTTCATTGTAGCGGCGCGCGCAAAAATCGAGCGGACGCGCAAGGCCCGGGTAGTTCGTGCTCAGCACATTCTGCAGGCGCAGCGCCAGCCGCAGGTTACACTCCCAGTTCGGAAAGCCAAGGGTTCCGTCGTCGTCGCATCCAGCAAGCACCATCATCTGCGCCGCTTTTTTTCCGCCGACGAGCATCGTGGATTTCAGGCGCGTGCCGTCGTCACGGTGCATGGCGTCACGGTGAATATCCAGCGTAACGCGAATGCTTGGATATTTTTTTAAATCTTTCTGCATGGTTGCTTTTGAGCGGTCATAAGAACCGTCATACGCCGGGTAGTCGTGGTAAGTGGTGTCGTGTACAACGCCGATACCGGCCGCCTGCAGCTGCTGCGCAATACAGTTGCCAACGGCACAAACGCTTCGGCTGCGGTCGGTTGAGCGCTCCGAATTATCGTAAGACTCCGTGGTATGCGTATGGTAAATCAGCACCTGCGGCGCTGTAGTGTTTTTCTGTATCTGCACGGCGGGCGGCTTCTGAAGCTCCTGCAAAAAGTTGATGGATTTATGGTGGTCAGTAGAGTTCTTAATCCACATGCTTCCTACCTGTGTGCCGCTGTTGCCGATGCTCAGTTCCAGCACTTTACCGGTCGTTTTAGGCGCGATAGAGGCAGTGGGAAGCTTTCCGGAAGAAACCGTGGGCAGTGAACTGGTACTGGCCGCTCCGCTTGAGGAAGACGGAAGCGCAACTTCCGCAGTGGAAGAAGAACGTGCCGGGCCGGAAGAGATGGTGTCATCTTCCTCCTCGATGCTTTTAAATCCATTGATATTCCCGGCCGGTAAAATAAACCCAGCCGCCGCCGCTGCGGCTTTCTGCCCCGTTCCCGCCGGGACACGCACCGCCACGCAGAACACCCCTACGCCCGTCAGCAGCGCAGAAGCCACGGCAACCGCACTCTGTGCCCATCGTTTCATTTTTCGTCCTCCGTCGCATGGTTGTACAGGTCTTGCCCCGTCTTTTATTTTTATGCTTACCGCCCGTGCCTTAGAAGCAAAGCCTGCTTTCCCCTTCTTTGGCACAGCCTGAGGAAAATAGCGTCGGTTCTTTTTGCGCAGCTTTTTCTTAGAAGAAAAAGCTGCCTGCTTTAAGTCAGCTGTTCAAAATCCTCAACGGAGAGCGAGGGGTTCAAGGCGCGGTTCAGCCCCATTGCAAGCAAACGCGAACCTCGGCTGATAATCAAGTCAATTTCGCGCGGCGTAACCATCATCGGCGCGGAGGTTTTCGGATCTGCGCCGTCACCGGCAAGGTCGTGTGCAAAAGTTGCAGCATCCACCACAGTAGGGATGCCCATGCTTACGACCGGCACTCCGAGGGTGCTTTCATCAATGCGGGGACGGCTGTTCCCCACACCGGAACCGGGCGAAACACCACCGGAGCTAATCTGCACTGTACAGCCAAGGCGCGACGGGCTGCGCGCCGCAAGCGCATCCACCGTAACCACGGCGGCAGGCTTCGTTTCCGCGGCAATGGCGCGCAGCACCTCAAAGGCCTCCATGCCTGTGCAGCCAAGCACGCCGGGGCTTACAACAGAAACCGGGCGCAGGCCCTCCAGCCCCGTGATACGGGCGATTTCACCTTTTATGTGGCGCGTGGCCAAAAGGCGGTCGGCCGTCAGCGGCCCCAGAGCATCCGGCGTTACGGCGCGGTTGCCAAGGCCTGCCGCCAGTACTGCCCCGTCTTTCGGAAGCAGCGGCGTTAACTCTTCCTCAATCAGCTTTAAAAGGGAATCATCAGCGTCAATATGGTCGGAAATCGACTTGACTTCCAGTGTAATATAAGTTTTTCCGTCTTGTTCAATCTTCGTTACCGTGCAGTCATCCACTGTGCGCTGCGACTGCCGCGCCGGTTCCGTTTTTTCCAGTGCTAAGTCTGTGCGAAAATCCATACAATTCTTCCTTTCCGCGGGCTGTGCCCATTATATTTTTCTTGCTTTTTCCGTGTACAGATGCTATCATAAAGTATAAGACTGCCGAAGGAGGTGGAACTATGCCTAACATCAAATCGGCGAAGAAGCGCGTAAAGGTTACCGCTGTTAAAATGAATATCAACAAGGCCGCCAATACGGAATTGAGAACGGATATCAAAAAAGCCGTCTCTGCGATTGACGCAGGCGACGCAAAGAAGGCTGAGGCTGTTAAAGCCGCTGTCAAGAAAATTGACCAGGCTGCAGCAGCAGGCCGCCTGCACAAAAATAACGCGGCTCACAAGAAGTCCGCGCTGGTTCGCAAACTGAACGCTGCAGGTTAAGCTGCGCGAAACCCCGCCGTAGTGCGGGGTTTATTTTTTTAAGTTTTTGCCGGGCATTGCAGCGTTGACATTTTACTTGGAAATGATTATCATTAGTATAATCGGAAGCCGAAAAAGACGGGCTTCCTGAAAATGGAGGTGTCCGATTTGAAAAATTCCGGAAAATTTTCCGTATGGGTCGCTGTGCTTTCCGCCGTCGCCGCACTCATTTCAATCGCGGTAGCCGTCGTACTGTTTCTGGAGAAAAAGAAAAAGGACGAAGAAGACCTTGACCACTATTTGGATTGTTCTATTCAATAACTAACAGAAAACAAAAGCAGGCAGGTGCTGGTCATTCAGCGCCTGCCTGCTTTGCTTTCCAGCGCCTGCGCCATGCCCTGCTTCTGCGCCAGAAAAATTTTGCCGCCTGCCACAGCAGGGTGTACACGATGCTGCCGTTCATCAAGCGGAAAAACATCCAGGCAATCGAAGCGTATCGGTATCCTTTTTTCGCCTGCTGGAAAAAGCGGTTAGCTCTTATCTCCCGATTTTGAAAAGAGCGCGGCAAGGTAGCCAAAGAACACCGCCGCCGCAATACCAGCCGCCCCAGCCGAAAGCCCGCCGGTAAAAGCGCCCAAAAGGCCCTTTTGCCGCACTGCTTCCAGCGTGCCTTTCGCCATAAGATAGCCGAAGCCTGTCAGCGGTACAGCCGCGCCTTCCCCGGCAAAATCGGCAAGCGGACCGTAAGCGCCTATGGCGCCCAGCAAAACGCCAAGCGTAACAAAAGTAACAAGAATCCGCGCCGGCGTAAGCTTTGTAAAATCCATCAGTATCTGCCCAACAACGCAGATGGCTCCGCCAATTAAAAAAGCCCACAAATACTCCACGGTTTTCTCACCTCGGGCTTATTTTCGCCGAACGAAACCATTCCTATACATTGCCGAAATAAATTTTGCCGCGGCCCTGCAATCTTCCATGCAGGCCGCGGCAAAATCGGTTTTATCTTCTGAGTAAATTACTTTGAAATTTCGGCGTTCGAAAGCAAATTGCGGCAGCAGTAAATGATAACGGTCGAAACCAAAACATTCCATACTACAAACGGCAGCCCCGCCAGGAACAAAGTCGGGATTCCCGGTACGTTCTGAAGAACTGTAAAGTAGAGAGCCGCGCCCCCAACAACGCCCGGCAGCAACAGCAAAATCAGCAGCAGCATATAAAGCATGGCCACAAACCCACGGTTGCTCATGCTTCCCATCGTACGCTGTGAAAGGATGTTGCCCGCAAGGAACAGTAAAGAAACGCTTACATAGCCAAGGAAGAAAATCAGACCGGTCAGCGGCTGCGCCTTAACGACAATGCACGCCGCTACAGCAAAAATTGCGCCGTCCACAACGGCCTTCATGATACTCGTCATGCTGGCCCAAATCAGTTTTGGGAATGACTCTTCCGGTATGAGGTAGATGTACGGCTTCAGAATTTCACGCGACCAGTCGCCCGCCGCACTCATCAGGAAAAGGACATATACGTCGGCGGCCATCAGCATCAGCATCATCTGATCGGGCGTCGGCGCATCCGAAGCACCCTTTGAGGACGTGGCAATCAAAATGCCGAGGACAACGTTGCCAAGTGCAATCAGCACCGTGGAAAGGCTGATAAACACCAGCCTGCTGCGCCGCCGTGCCTCACACAGATGTTTGTAGAAAAGTGCGTTAGCACCCCAGCCTTTTCCAAGGCCGGTACGGCCCACACGGACTTTTTTCTTCGTCTGCATGGTGCGCCGTTCCTTGACGGCCTGCTTGGCTTCAAACATTGTCTCCGTCTTTTCCAGCACATCTTCATAATAATCTGTATCGCTGTGTTCAAAAAGCACCAGACTGATGACAAACATTGCCGCAAGCAAGACCGTATAAATCAGCCCCAGCGTAATGTTTCCTGCCACCATGGCAAACGCTGCGCCTTTTGCCCAGCCAAAGATTGGGAAATACTCCATTTCCCGTGAAGCAGCAGCCGCCAACAAGCCGTTTACACCGCCGCCATTCTTTTGCAGCAGATAAATAACGGCAAGCGCCATCAGGGCAAAAAAGGCGTACAGCACAGTACGCACCATGCTTTGCCGCTGTGCGTTTCCGTTTGTATAACTGTAAATCAAAAGCGACAGCACCTGCACCAAGAAAAGCATGGCCACAAAATAGGCAAGGAAAATCAGCATCCCTGCGGCCGTAATTTTAAAATTCTGCATTACCATGCCGCTGTAGCACAGCAGAAAGATAAAACCCAGCAGTGTTGTGAACATCTGTTTCAGCAGGCCGTAATTCAGGATCTTCTTTGGCGAAATAGGCGAAACGAAGAGGAAGTTCACGTCCGACATTTTGAACATGGTTGTGCCGGATTTAAGCGACGAAATCAGGCTTGGTATTCCAAGAAAAAGCATAAGGCCATAAATGGCGCCGTGCAGGATGCGGATATCTGTATTCCCGGCATGTTTTGAAGGCTCTATACTTGGCAAAATAAGCGCCATTAAAACAAATGCCGCACTTATAATATACCCTACCAGCCTTGCCGGGTGATGGAACAGGTCACGGAAGAAATTGATGAACTGCTTCCGGACTAAGTACGCCAGAGCGTTCATGCCTGCTCCTCCTTTGGGCCTTCTGTGATGGAGAAGAAAAGCTGCTCCAGGTTTTCACCGCTCTCGGCTACCTCTTGCCGGGTGCGCATTGCAGCAATTTTCCCATGCATCATAATCAGCACTTTATCCCAGAATTCCTGTACGCTGTCAAGCATATGCGTGCTTAAAAGGACAGAACACCCGGCATCACGCAGCTCCCCGAGCATCTGCTTCAGTTCTTTTATGGCGTGCGGGTCGAGGCCCACAAGCGGTTCATCGAGAAGTACAGTATGAGGCGAAGGCAGCAAGGCACAGCAAATGCTCAGCTTCTGCTGCATACCTTTTGAAAGCTCTTTTCCAAGCTTCTGCTGCTTGTCATCCAGTTCCATGCGCGTAAGGAGTGCTTCCGCGCGGGGCTGCCAGTTTTCCACTTTGTAAGCGCGGGCAATAAACTCCATATGCTCACTGACCGTAAGGTTTTCAATCGGTGCGGGGATTTCCGGGATATAGCCAAAACTGCGCTTGGCTTCCACACTCTTGTTCGGCTGGCCGTCAAACAGGATGTCACCCTGAAAACGCAGCAGCCCTGCGATGCACTTAATAGCTGTTGATTTTCCAGCGCCGTTCGGTCCGCACAGAACGGCAATTTCTCCGTTTTCTACGGTAAAGTTCAGGTCATCGTTTGCAACCAACTTTCCGTACCGCTTTGTTAGATGATTAACTCCCAGCATAATACAATATACTCCTTATTCCTTTTGTTTGGCTCCTCATTTAGTGAAGCAGTGCTTTTCTGATTGTTTTGGGGCAGGCATCAGTAATATGTGGCCGCACTAAAGCCAATGGCAATTCCGCCGAAAACAGCCACCAAAATTAAAACTACCAAACAGATGATACCGCCTATCAGCAGTTTTTTGGCTTTCTGCTCATTTTGCAGCAGGTATGGGTTCTGCTGCGGGATGACGGGCGCCGGGTTTGGTGTGCCGCAGCGTGGACAAACGGTTTCGTACGCATTGTGCCAAAGGCCGCACCTTGGGCAGCAGATTTTGCGCTGCGGGGAACTGCGCACGCACAGGTAGATAATTCCCGGAATCAGTCCTAAAAAGCCAACCAGCAGCGCCCACATTGTCGCTTCATGGTTTTCTTTTGCCACAGCATCATTGTAGACTGCCAGTGCAAACAGTACACGCATGGCAATGCCGCACAGGCCGAGGAAAGCGGCATAAGCAATAACCCAGCAAACCATGGAACCCACATACGAATCCATATAAAATCTGCGCAGCAGGATACCAAAGGGGGAAAAATCCATACGAACCCGACCTTTCTTTCATTTGTACTATGAATTTAATACAATATAACATTCCATGCTGTGCTTTGTCAAGAAAAAACACATGGTTTTTCGGCAAACCGGCTCTTTTCCCGTATTCCCGCCATAAGCCACTGCCTTTTTCGTATTTTTTTAAAAAATTTCTTGCATTCTGCGGACAGGCGTGGTATGATGAAAAAGTCGTCAAGAACGACAAACAAGTTGGTGTTGATTGCGATGAGGGTACACCCGTTCCCATTCCGAACACGGAAGTTAAGCTCATTTGCGCTGAAGATACTTGGCTGGTAACGGCCCGGGACAATAAGTGATGCCAACATCAGAAAGCAGTCACCCAATAGGGTGGCTGTTTTTTTATTGCCTGAGTTTCTGTCGGTGTTAGCATTTCCATCCGGTCCTCTTTTTATAGAATATAATATTTTAGCCCTCTGCAAAGCACCCATTCGCTTCGGGTGTCAGCAGAGGGCTTTTTTACAAACACGAGCCGGTTAATTTCCCGCGTCATAGCAAAAGAAAACTAAGGATTCCGCAGAACCCTTAGCTTCTTTGCTATACAGATTTGCCTTCGGAGGACGGTTTGCAAATACACTGTCCGTTCCCATGACCTGTAAGCGGACTGTGTTCCTGTATATCTAATGAATAGTATAGTAAATTGCTCCAACTTTGTCAACAAAAATTTGGTAAACTCATTTTTGAATTCCAAGCAAAACAGGCGCGGCCGCCTTCAGCTTTTCTATTTCTGAAGTGGAAGCCGCCTTGTCGGCGCCTTTTGCAGAAAGATAAACTTTAATCTTCGGCTCCGTGCCGCTTGGACGGACGGTAGCCTTGCCGCCGTTTGCAAGGCGGTACTCCAGCACATTGGACTTCGGCAGGGTAATGGGCGAAACCTTTTCGCCGTCGTAACACTCGGAAGTCTGGTAGTCGCTGCGGCCTACAATTTTGGAACCTGCAATTTCCGCCGGCGGGTTCTTGCGCAGGTTATCCATAATACCCGTCATTTTAATCATGCCGTCTTCGCCCTCAAAGCCAAAGTTTGCCAGGGCATTTTCGTAATAGCCGTACTTTTTGTAGAGGACTTCCATCGCGTCAACAAGCGTCATACCTTTTTCGCGGTAATAATAAGCCATCTGGCAAATGAGCATGCTTGCGTCCACAGCGTCTTTGTCGCGTACATAGCCGCCGGAAAGGTAGCCGTAACTTTCTTCAAAACCAAGGAGGTAACGGTCAGCCCCATTCTGTGCCTCAAGGTCGGCAATCTGGTCGCCAATATACTTAAACCCGGTAAGGACGCGGCGCAGTTCAATCCCATAAGCAGCGGCAACAGGTGTTGCCATATCGGTGCTCACGATGGTGGTAACGGCAACCGGGTCTTTTGGCATTGTCCCCTGCTCTTTGCGGGCACGGGCGATAAAGTCAAGCAGAAGCACGCCGACTTCATTGCCTGTCATCAGCTGGTACTTCCCGTTCTGGTGTACGGCAATACCGCAGCGGTCACAGTCCGGGTCGGTCGCAAGCAGAAGGTCGGGCTGCACTTTTTCGCAAAGTTCCAAGCCTTTCTGCAGTGCTTCGCGGATTTCCGGGTTCGGGAACGGGCAGGTGGTGAAGTTTCCATCCGGGAACTCCTGCTCCGGAACGACGGTAACATCCTTTACGCCGATTTTGTCAAGAATCCGTGTCACGCAGACGCGGCCGGTACCGTTCAGCGGTGTGTACACAACTTTCAGCCCGGTGCAGGGTTTTGTGAAAACACGCTGCTTCATCACTTCGCCGAGGAATTGATCAATAACTTCATCCTTAATATAGTCGACCATGCCGGACTGCATGGCTTTGTCGAAATCCATGCATTTTACGTCTTCGAAAATGTCAAGCTTATTAATTTCAGCAAGGACGTCGTCGGCCATTTTCAGGGTGATTTGGCATCCGTCGGAGCCATAGACTTTGTAGCCATTATACTTTGCCGGGTTATGGCTTGCCGTTACACAGATGCCAGCGTCGCATTTCAGATAACGCACAGCCCAGGAAAGGGTTGGCGTAGGCGAAAGCCACGGGTAAATATGCACCCGGATGCCGTTGGCGGCAAACACGGCGGCCGCCTGCTTTGCAAACAGATCAGACTTAATGCGGCTGTCGTACGCAATGGCGGCAGAAGGGGTTTTGCTGTGCTTATTCAGGTAATCTGCAAGGCCCTGCGTAGCTTTCCGCACGGTGTAGACATTCATGCGGTTGGTGCCCGCGCCAATCACACCGCGCAGGCCGCCGGTTCCAAATGCCAGGTTCCGGTAAAAACGGTCGTTAATCTCGTCGGGCTTGCCCTCTATGCTGTTCAGTTCTTCCGTAAGGTCTTTGTCATCCAGCTTCCTGCTGCGCCATTTTTCATATTCCGTCATAAGTGAATCAAACCTCTTTTGTACGCAAGATTTTTTATACGGCAAGCGCCGTTTTTTTCTTTCAATATGCCTCTTAAAGACTATCATTTTCCGCCGGAACTGTCAATTCCCCGCCACAATGTTCGTCACAATCCCCGCAGGGGTAATGTCCAGGATTCCGTAAGTTCCGCAGCTTCCGTGCAGGCTCCCCGGGTTCATAATGTACAGCCCATCCTGGTACTCCGTCCGCGGCTCATGTGTGTGGCCGTACAGCAGCACATCCGCCTTGTGTGAGCGCGCGGCGGAAATAACGTCGTACATCCCGTACTTTACATTATAAAGATGGCCATGTGTATAAAATATATGCTTCCCTAAAAAAGTTGCCAGCCCTTCGCTGGGCAAAGCAGCGCCCCAGTCGTTGTTTCCGCGTACCAGCAGGAACATCTTTTCGGGGTAATCCCGTTTTGCCTCTTCGGCCTCATCGGCGCCGTCGCCCAGATGGATAACGACATCGGCTGTGGGCTGGCTCATAATCGCGCGAAAAAGTGAAGCGCGGTCACGGTGTGTATCAGATACTACGAGAATGCGCAAATTAAAACCTCCCTGCCGCCACGGCCGGTATATCTTTTCGCCGTGCGGCATATCATGGAAAGAACGGGGTGGTATACGATGAACAACAGCACGCAGGAAAACCAGGAACTTTTGGAAAGCCTGATGCAGCGCCTAAGCCCCAGCGACAAGCAGAAGCTCAGCTCCATCCTTTCCGACAAAACAGCGTGTGACAAAATATTGAATTCGCCGGAAGCGCAAAAACTAATGAAAGAACTGGGAGGGAAAAACGGCCATGGATGACGTTTCATCCCGCCTGAAAGATATTCTCGGCGACCCGGGCAGCATGGAAAAGATCCGAAACCTGGCCGCCATGCTGGGCAGCTCCGGAGGCGAAAGCGAACAGGAAAGCTCTCATCCGCCGAAAGAGGAGCCGGAGCATACCCGGAAAGAACCCACCGTACCCGGGGCTGACGCCGAACTGATGCGAACCGTTATGCGCTTGGCACCCTTACTTTCGCACGCCCGGCAGGAAAATGACTCGACCCGGCTGCTGCGGGCGCTGCGCCCATTTTTAAGCGAAAAGCGGCGCAAAAAGCTCGACGAAGCACTGCGGCTTCTGCAGCTTGCACGTGCACTTCCCTATCTAAAGGGAAGCGGCGTTCTGAACGGCCTGTTTTCCGTTGACGGGTAAAACTTAAAACGGAAGCTTTCCGAAAAGAGGAGAAACAATATGGCAGGGAGTTCGGCACCCCAGGGGGCAGAAATGAATCAGCTTCGGCAAGAGGCAATCCACCGCGCACGGGAAATGCAGGCGCGCGCGCGGATTCCCAACAACACGCCGCAGCCCCCGGAGCCGCCGGAGAAACCTCCCGTACCCGCATCTGCGCCCAAGCCTGCACCGCCACCGCCGCAATGCCCGCCTGCGCCCCCACGCAGGGAGCGTTCCGAAACTGACACGCTCGACTTTTTGACCAAGGACCCCGAACGCACGCTGATTCTTCTTCTCCTGTTGATTCTGATGGAAGAAAAATCAGACAATTCCCTGCTATTTGCGCTGATGTACCTGCTGACATAAGCACAATTTTTGGGAACCTCTGTCCAAAGGCTGCTACCCTTTGCGCACTGCGTAAATGTACTCTTTCTTGCCCGCCCCGGTCTTGAGAACATAATCCATATATTTGGAAGGCTTCGGTTTTCCGGAGGAAGAAGCGCCGGAAGACGCAGCGCGCGATGGATCGGTCGGCGGAATATATCCTACATGGAGGACGACGCTGTCGCCCTCTTCTTTTGCACTTTCGGTGTAAGGCACATAAGTGTTTTCCAGCGAATACAGGGCAACATGAAACTGCGCTTTTGCGGAGTCATAGGTAAAAAATGTTTCCGTTGCCGGGCTTTTCGGGTGCAGCTGGCACTTGGGCCCAAACATCTCGCCGCAGGCATCGGCTACATCGCCAAGCGGAATCACCGTGCGGCCAATGTCGTCATAATGCGTATAGTTCGCGCTGTTCTCCGAAATTGCTTTCCAAAGTGAAGCATTCAGCACAAAGTCCGGGTCGGCCTTGTCCGGCGATGCAAACGGCTGCGGGTCCTGTGCCACTGCAATGGAAAGCATTTTGTCATACTGCCGCAGTTTTGTATCATCCGTTGCCGCCCTATGAATCTGCTGCCCCAAGGCAACAGCGAGGAATACAACGCCCGTCAGAGCAAGAAGCAGCACCACCGTTCCCACAAAAATGCCGTAACGGTATTTTCCGGAGCGCCTGTGCGCGGGATTCTTCTGCAAGGCGGTTTCCGATGTGCCGTCATCCCACTTGGTCAGAAGCTCGTCGCCCGCCTCTTCTTCCGCCGGAAGAAACTCTTTCTGTTCTGGTTTATCTTCCCGTGTTTCTTCTTTCGGCTTCGGCGCTTTCGGGGCGGGAGTCTTTAATTTTTTGGGAGGAGCAGAAGGATGCGGTTTCCTCTTTGCCTTTGGCTTTTGGGGATGAGCTCCGCGGTAATCGGCAGAGTACTCCGCCGGTTTTTGTTTTTCCAGTTTTTTCTCATCTTCTGTGCTCATGCGTACCGGCCGCCTTTACCTAATTTGCCCGTTTCCGGTTACAATATATTTTGTCGTCGTCAGTTCGCCCGCGCCCATCGGGCCGCGTGCGTGAAGCTTCTGCGTTGAAATGCCGATTTCCGCGCCAAGCCCAAACTCGCCGCCATCCGTAAAGCGTGTGGAAGCGTTCACATATACCACAGCGGAATCCACTTCCGCGGTAAAGCGGCGCGCATTCCCGTAGTTCTGCGTTACAATGGCTTCGCTGTGACCGCTGGAATATTTTGCTATGTGAGAAATTGCTTCATCCAAACTATCTACGACTTTAACCGACATAATATAATCGAGGTACTCTGTGCCGTAATCTTCATCCGTAGCCGGAACGACGCTTTCACCAAGGATGGCGCGTGTGCGTTCACAGCCGCGCAGCTCAACGTTTTTCTCATCCAGGCGCGCCTTGATGGCAGGCAGTGCTGCTTCTGCAATATCCCGATGCACCAGCAGTGACTCTGCCGCGTTGCAAACCGAAGGACGCGAAGTTTTCGCGTTAAAGACGATGTCCGCCGCCATGTTCACATCCGCCGAAGCATCCACATAAATATGGCAGTTACCCCACCCGGTTTTAATGACCGGCACACGGGCGTTGTCCGTCACGGAGCAGATGAGGTTCTTACCGCCGCGGGGAATCAGCACGTCGATATAATCGGTAAGCATCATCATTTCCCGCGAGGACTCATGCGTTGTGTCGCGTACCAGCTGCACACAGTCGGCTGGCAGACCGGCTTTTTCAAAAGCCGCGCGCAGGGCTTGCTCCACCGCACTGTTGGTGTGCAGGGCTTCTTTTCCGCCGCGCAGAAGCACGGCACTGCCCGCTTTCAGGCAGACGGCAGCCGCATCGGCCGTCACATTCGGCCGCGCCTCATAGATGATGCCAATAACGCCAAACGGCACGCGCACTTTTTCAATGTGCAGACCGTTCGGGCGGGTAAAGCCGGAAACGACCTCGCCCACGGGGTCTTTTTGTGCGGCAACACTGCGCAGGCCGTCGGCCATGCTTTTGACGCGCTGTGCACTCAGGGCAAGCCTGTCCAGCAAAGCGGCACTCATGCCGCCCGCCTTCGCTTCTGCGAGATCTTCGGCATTTGCCGCGAGGATTTTTCCGCTGTCGTGTTCCAGCTCATCCGCTGCGGCCAGCAAAGCCGCGTCTTTCCGGGAACCGGCCGAAGCCAGTACGCGCGAAGCGGCTTTGGCCCGTGCTCCCATCTTTTCAAGTTCCGTCATGCTCTGTTCCCTCCCGCGGCATTTGAAAGCCGACGTATTTTCCATTTTATTTTAATCCTTTTCCATGCCGAATACTGTCCCAATCTGCGCACCGTCAAAAAGGCTGTAAAGGTTTTCGGGCACGGCGCCGCTCATCACGCAGCAGGCGATCCCCGCTTCGTTTGCCGTAGCCGCCGCGCGGACCTTGGTGCTCATGCCGCCCGTACCACGGTTGGAGCCGCTGCCACCCGCAAGCGCCAAAATGTCATCTGTTACTTCCGGCACAGACGGAATGCGCTTTGCGGTGGAATCTACCGCCGGATTCTTATCGTACAGGCCGTCAATATCCGTCAGGATGACAAGCAGGTCGGCTTCCACAAGTTTGGCTACAATGGCAGAAAGCGTGTCGTTGTCGCCAATGCGCGCACCTTCCAGCTCATCCACGGCGACGGTGTCATTTTCGTTTACTACGGGGATAATTCCCATCTTGAGCAGTTCCATAAAGGTATTTTCAGTGTTTTTGCGGCTGTGGCTGTTTGCCAGTACGTCGCCCGTAAGCAGCACCTGAGCTACGGTAAGGTTGTACTCGCCAAAGAACTTGTCGTACATGAACATCAGCTCACACTGCCCCACGGCAGCCACAGCCTGCCGCTTTCCAGTTTCCTGCGGGCGGCTTGACAGGCCAAGCTTGCCAACACCCACGCCAATAGCGCCGGAAGTAACGAGGACAATCTCTCTCCCGGAATTCTGCAGGTCGCTCAGCACCTTGCAGAGGCGCTCAATGCGGCGCAGATTCATCTTACCGTTTTCGTAGGTAAGCGTAGAGGTTCCCACTTTTACGACGATTCTTTTTGCCTGTGTGACAGACGACATTTGCATTCCCGCCTTTTCCCCATTCTCGTGCTATTCAGATATGGTTTAAGTATAGCATAAATTTGCCGAACCGAAAAGGAAAAAAGCTCCCGCGTTCCGCGGAAGCTCCTCAGCTTGCTTTACTTATTTTGGCGGTCGCTTGTTTCCAAGTCATTGCGGAAAAGGAAATCCTGCCCGCTTTCTTCCGCTTTTAAGAAGCCTTGCAGTTCACTGTAATTAAAAAAATGAACTGGGCACCCCGTGAGGTAGGAAATGCTGTACTCCCACTCCTGCAGGCTATACTGTTCCAGTGGAATTGTTTGGAAAATGTGAATAATTTTTTGCTTTTCGGAAGGAGCTTTTAATGATGAGATGAAACAGTCTTCTTTTTCTGCTAAATCGTCGAGTAATTTTCCTGCTGACATCCTGCCGCCCCCTTATTTCATTTTCTTATTCATTTTAAAGATAAATCATTTGTCCAGGGTTGTCAACCGTTAGTGCGTATCATACACTTTAATGTTTCCCGTGAGTATACTCTTATCAAGTACACTCATTTTAGGAGATGATTCTTTATGATGATTTTTGACTTTGGTTACCGCTTAAAAGACCTGCGGGAAAGAAAAAATCTAACGCAGTCCCAAGCGGCTGCACGGCTTGGCGTTTCGAAAGCCTCTATCAGCGGATACGAAAACAATGTAAAAACACCATCTCTGGCGGTTTTAACCAGACTTGCCTCTTTTTATGGCGTTTCTACTGACTATCTTCTGGGGCTTGAAAGCCGGCGAATGCTTCCCATCAACGGCCTCACTTCTTCACAGGAAGAAATTATGCGGCGGCTGCTGGCAGAATTTCGGGATGCGAACCAGCATTTCTGAAAACTGCAAAAAAAGAAGCAAGGAAAGGCAGAACGTCTTTCCTTGCTTCTCTTATTTATTCTGTTTCAAAAAAAGTCTTTATGAATGAGTATTTGAATGGTTGTTGCCGTTGTACGGCCTGTTGTAGCCGCCGTGGTTTCCGCCTGGGCGGTGGTCAAACGTGCGGTGCGGCGGGCGCTGTTCCTGTGAAATATCGTTTTCCGGAACAAGGCCATCCACTTCAATCAGTGCTTCGCGACGAGAAAGGTTCAGGCGGCCTCTGTCGTCTACGTTCAGCACCTTGACCATGACTTCATCGCCTACGTTTACAACGTCGCTTACTTTTTCAACGCGCTTGACGTCAAGCTGCGAAATATGCACAAGGCCTTCCTTGCCTGGGGCAATTTCGACAAACGCGCCGAAATCCATCAGACGGGTAACCTTGCCCTTGTAAATAGCACCTGGCTCCGGGTCGTTCACAATGGTGTCCACAATGCCGAGGGCACGTTTGCAGTTTTCCATATTGATGCCGGAAACGAAGACGTGGCCGTCTTCCTCCACATCAACCTTTACGCCGCATTCAGCGCAGATTTTCTGGATGACCTTGCCGCCGGAACCAATGACTTCACGGATTTTTTCGGTCGGGATTGTCATAGAAAGCATCTTCGGCGCGTAAGGGGAAAGCTCCTTGCGCGGTTCCGGAATAGCCTTCAGCATAATTTCATCAATGATATAGTCGCGGGCCTTATGCGTTTTGTAAAGGGCTTCCTTAATCATCTCAGGGGTAAGGCCGTTGATTTTCAGATCCATTTGGATTGCCGTAATGCCTGCGTGCGTACCGGCAACCTTAAAGTCCATGTCGCCGAAGAAGTCTTCGAGGCCCTGAATGTCGACCATCGTCATCCAGCGTTCGCCCTCGGTGATCAGACCACAGGAAATACCGGCAACCGGCGCTTTAATCGGCACACCGGCATCCATCAGGGCCAGTGTGGAACCGCAGATGGAAGCCTGCGAAGTGGAACCATTGGAAGAAAGCACTTCGGAAACAAGGCGCATGGTATACGGGAACACGTCAAGCGACGGAAGCACCGGCACCAGCGCGCGCTCGGCAAGAGCGCCATGGCCAATTTCACGGCGGCCCGGGCCGCGGCTCGGTTTTGTTTCTCCTGTAGAATACGAAGGCATATTATACTGGTGGATATAATGCTTGTTTTCCTGCTCGTCAATTCCGTCGAACGTCTGTTCGTCATCCAGTGAGCCAAGGGTTACAGTTGTAAGAACCTGCGTCTGGCCGCGCGTGAACATACCGGAACCGTGAACACGCGGCAAAATGCCGACTTCTGCGGCAAGCGGGCGCATCTCGTCCATCTTTCTGCCATCTACACGCTTCTGCTCGTCCAACAGCCAGCGGCGCACAACGTATTTCTGTGTTTTGTACAAGCATTCGTCAATCTTGGCGGCCTGGTCCGGGTAAACTTCGTCGAACTTTTCGTGAACACGGTCGTAAATCGGGGCAAGGCGTGCGTCGCGGACTTTTTTGTCGTCGGTGTCCAGTGCGGCGCGGATGTCCTCAATGGAATACTGTTTGATGGTGTTCATCATGTCCTCATCCGGCTCATTGCTCGGGTAAGAGAACTTCGGCTTGCCAATTTCCTTCTGGATGCCCTTAATGAACTCCACAATACTCTGGTTCGCCTTATGGCCGGCCATAATGCCATTGTACATAATGTCATCCGGGATTTCGTCGGCGCCCGCCTCAATCATGGCAATGCGGGAATCGGTGGAAGCCACGGTTACAGCCATCTTCGATTTTTTGCGCTGTTCGCTGTTCGGGTTAATGATGAACTCGCCGTCAACATAACCGACGGAAACGCCGGAAATCGGGCCGTTCCACGGAATGTCGGAAATGCTGATCGCAATGGATGTACCGACCATGGCGGCAATATCCGGCGGGCAGTCGTGGTCAACGCTCATCACGGTGCAAACGACGGAAACGTCGTTGCGCATATCTTTCGGGAAGAGCGGGCGGATTGGGCGGTCAATCATGCGCGAAGTCAGGATTGCCTTATCGCTCGGGCGACCCTCGCGCTTAATGTAGGAACCCGGGATTTTGCCCACGGCGTAAAGCTTTTCTTCATAGTCGACGGAAAGCGGGAAGAAATCCACACCGTCGCGCGGCTTTGCGGAAGCGGTTGCCGTAACGTGGACGACGGTGTCACCGTAACGCACCATGCATTCTCCGTTGGCAAGCTGTGCCATTTTGCCGGTTTCGACCGTAAGCGGGCGCCCCGCAAAATCGGTCTTGTACACTTTGTAGTTTTCGAACATTGCTTTTTTCCTCCGTATTCTGGATGATGTGCAGGATGCGGCAGATTTAGCAATTAGACCAATGCCTTTTCTTTTCAAAAGGGCATTCGTTTCACTGCTAAGCTCCGCGTACCCTGCTTTTCCACAAAATAAATCCGGGGTGCAGAAAACTTTGTGTTTCCTCTGTAGTGCAAAAAGCCCCGCGGCAGACGGCGGAAAAATTTCTCCGCCGGTACAGCCCGGAGTTCCTTTGCTTTGTTTTTACTTGCGGATGCCCAGCTTTTCAATGATAGAACGGTAACGCTCAATGTCGTTCTTCTGCAGATAGTTCAGCAGGCTGCGGCGTGCGCCGATCATCTTATAAAGGCCACGACGGGAGTGATGGTCTTTCTTGTGGGCCTTCAGGTGCTCGGTCAGAGCGCTAATGCGGTTCGTAAGGACGGCAATCTGGACTTCCGGAGAGCCGGTGTCGCCTTCGTGGCGCGCATATTCATTGATGATCGCTGTTTTTTCTTCTTTAAGCATGTTTTTTCCACCTTTTCTAAATTCCCACAGACGCAGAATTGGGCTGGTGAAATCCCCAAAACGGGGCGTTCCCCAAATCCGCGTAAGGGGTATAACGACGTTAGTATATCACAAGGCGGCGGGTTTGTAAATATTCCAATACTCACATTTTTCCGTACTCCGGAAAATTTTCATGGAAATATTTCTCAGCCTGCGCACCGTTGCGCCGTATTTCGGCCTGAAGTTCCAAAAGACCGGGAAATTTTCGCTCCGGGCGCAGGAATTTCAGCAAGCCCACACGCACGGTGAAACCATAAATTTCCGGGCCGTCATAGTCCGGCATCCATGTTTCAGCAAGCACTGTGGTGGAACCGACCGTGGGTTTCACGCCAACATTGGTTACGCCGCAGAAGGTCTTTCCGCCTACTGAAACAGCCGAGGCGTAAACGCCGAGCTTCGGCAGGACGAAATCTTCCGGCACCGCCTGATTCAGGGTCGGGGTTCCGAGACGGCGGCCAAGCTTCCGCCCCGGTATAACAGGTGACTCGTACCCAAACGGCCTTCCCAGCAGCCGGGCGGCTTCTTCTGTACGCCCTTCCGCAATCAGCCCGCGAATGCGCGTGGAACTGACAGGAGCGCCATCCTTTACAACGGCCTGGGCTATCGCCGTTTCAATTTCCTGCGCAGTGCACAGGCGCTGTAAATCGGTGCTGCCGGCTTTTCCGCCGCGCCCAAACGTAAAATTGAAACCGCAGCAGACCTTGCCTGCACGGCATACCCCGCCCAGCACACGGGCGACGAAATCTTCGGGCGAAAGGTCTTTAATGGTTTGAAAATCAAGCAGGTAAAGCTGCTGCACGCCCATCTGTTCCAGCAGGCGGATCTTTTCCTTCTGCGAAAGCAGGAGCCCGCCGAAGGAAGAGCCCTCAAGTGCTTTAGGGTTTTCCGCAAAAGTCAGCAGTGTGGGCAAAAGCCCTTGCTCAGCGCCCGCAAGCGCCAGCGAAATCACCTTCTGGTGGCCAAGATGCAAACCGTCAAAACTGCCAAGGGCGACGGCGCTTCTTCCCTGTGAAGGTTCAAGAGTTTTGTAAATTTCCATTGGGTCGCTTCTCCATTAAAAAATATGCCCCGTTTTTTCCGGAAAAACCGAAGATCAGCGGGCATTGAGGTTTTTCTTTTCCGCGCCGTGCGCACCGGTTGGAAAAATGCGCAGCACACGCAGTTCCTCGCCCGAAATCTCTCCCAGACCGAGGAAAGTTCCTTCCGGTGAAAGTACGCGGAAACGCCCGCCCTGCGGCAGGTCTTTCCCGCGCAGGGGCGTGCGGCTCCGGTCAAGTGCGCCGCCGTTTGAAAAGCGCACCGCCTGCGCGGCGGAAATGCGGACTTCCGGCTCCCCCGCAAAAAGGGACTCCACCGGGCGCAGAATTTCCCCAAGGCGTCCTTGTACGGCAAGCTCTTTCGCCTGTTCCGGCGTAACGGCGTCGGCCAGCGTAAAACCTGCCGCCCGGGTGCGCCGCAGGGAAGACATAACCCCGTAAGTGCCAAGGGCTTCGCCCAAATCGGCACACAGCGTACGGATGTATGTACCTTTGGAGCAAGCCACAGTCAAGCGGCCGGACTGCTCTGTTTCGTCAAATTCCGCAAGTTCCATCTTATAAACGGTAACGGGACGCTTTTTGCGCTCCACTTCGATTCCCTTTCGGGCAAGGTCATACAGGCGCTTCCCATTGACGCTTACAGCCGAATACATCGGCGGCATCTGCAAAATCTCGCCGCGGAATTGCGGCAGGGCATTTTCCATCTGCACACGCGTCGCTTTCCCATTGCTTCTGGCCGTCACACGGCCGGTGGTGTCCTGTGTATCGGTTGCAAAGCCAAGCTGGAACCCGGCTTCATACTCTTTTTCCGTATCTTCCAAAAACGGCAAGGCGCGCGTCGCGCACCCAAGCAGCAAAGGCAGAACGCCCGTCGCCATCGGGTCCAGTGTACCGGTATGGCCAATTTTCCTTTCCCGGCAGATACCGCGCATAACGGCAACCACATCAAAGGAAGTAAAACCGGCGGGTTTGTCTACAATTATAACGCCGTTCATGCTCAAGATTCCAAGTACCTTTCCGCCGCAGCAAGCATTGCCTGACTGGCTTGTTCCGCCGGCAGATGCAACGTGCATCCTGCGGCTCCCTTATGGCCTCCGCCGCCGAACTGTGCGCAAATCTTCGCCGCATCCGCCGGGGGACGCGCGCGCAGGGAAACTTTGTAGTCGCCGTTTTCCTTTTCGCGCAGCGTAATCCCGACGTGCACACCTTCTATGGAACGCGGAATGGTTGCGATGCCGTCAAGGTCGTCTTCTATGGCGCCGGATTCGGCAATCATTTTTTTTGTGAGGAAAATCAAAGCGATTTTTCCGCCATCCGCATAGCGGATATTGTCCAGCACACGGCGCTCAAGGTCCATCCTTGCGCGGCTTTTCGTGTCGAACATAGCGCGGTCAATCTCCACGGAATCGGCACCCGCCTCCATCAGCTCCGCCGCAATGCGGTGAGTCAGCGGCGTGGTGTTGGTATACTTAAAACAGCCTGTGTCGGTTGTAACGCCGGTATAAAGTGCGTTTGCCACAGCCCTGTCCACCTTTACGCTAAGAAGTTTCAGCAGGTTGTAAATGATTTCACAGGTTGCGGCCGCGGTCGGGTCGGTGTAACTTTCCGCGGCAAAAGGAGTGCTGGAGCTGTGGTGGTCTATAGAAAGGCCGACCTTTCCGCCGTACTGGGAAAGCAGCGGCTCGCCCAAAAGGCTTTTGTCCGCTATGTCCACAGAAACGACAAGGTCGGGTTCAAAGGGATCTTCGGGAAGGCCTTCAAAGAGGAAAGCGTACTTCGGCCCTATGGCATCGGAGCACCTCACCTGCGCACGCCTGCCAAGCTTCCGCAAAGCACGGCACAGGGCGCTGCCCGCGCCGAGTGTGTCGCCGTCCGGGAACTGATGGCACAGGATGACAACACGCTGCGCGCCGAGCAGAATGGGAACCGCTTCCTCAAGGCTTGTCATGCGTTTCCTCCTTCAGGTCGTTCAGGATGCGTGAAATGTTTGCGCCGTATTCAATCGAGTCGGTGGCGCGGAAAATAAGCTGCGGCACTTTGCGCAGCGAAAGGCGTGAGCTAAGCTCATGCCGAATGAACCCGGAAGCGGACTTAAGGCCTTTTAAGGCTTCCTTTGCCTTTTCCATGCCATCCATATGGCTGATATATACCGTGCAGTAGGAAAGGTCGTTTGTCACTTCCACACGCACAATGCTGATAAGCCCCTGCACACGGGGATCTTTGAGTTCTCTGAAAATTGCGGTGAGCTCGCGCATGATGTCTTCTGTTACGCGGCCCAGCTTATGACTTGGCATCTTTTTCTCTCCCTTTCCAGCCTTCTGAAAAAGGCCTTAGCAAAGCACAAAATGCCTTTCGCTGCCTATCTATGGCTGGCCTTTTGAAAAGGCCGAAGCGAAAACTTTGCTGAATCCCGAAAAAGGAAATTTCCTGCGCTTTGGTTTTATTTTTCGCCAGTGGCTGTATTTTAACCTTGTTCTCGCAGGATTTCCTGTTTGGAAAAAGTGTTGGTTTTTTCGGCCGGCCTTTTCCGCGAAGAGAAGGCCGGAAAATAGCTTTTACTCCTGATATTCTTCCATGGTATAGGCTTCGAAAACGTCGCCCTCTTTGATGTCGTTAAACTTCTCGAGGCCGATGCCGCAGTCGTAGCCTTCCGCTACTTCCTTGGCGTCATCCTTAAAGCGCTTCAGGGAAGCCACGTTGTCTTCGGCAACTACAATGCCGTCGCGCACAACGCGGATTTTTGCAACGCGGGTCATTTTGCCTGTGGTGACGTGCGCACCGGCTATGGTTCCTATGCTGCTGATGCGGTATACCTGCCGGACTTCGGCCTTGCCGAGGCTGGCTTCACGGTACTTCGGCGCAAGCATACCTTTGAGAGCTGCGCCGATTTCGTTGATGCAGTCATAAATTACACGGTACAGGCGAATATCAACACTGTCGCGTTTCGCGTTTTCTTCGGCTACGTTGTCCGGGCGGACATTGAAGCCGACAATCACGGCGTTGGAAGCTGCCGCCAGCATCACGTCGGACTCGCTGATCGCGCCGACGCCGCTGTGAATAATATCCACACGCACTTCGTCATTGCTCAGTTTTTCAAGGGACTGGCACACGGCCTCGGTTGAACCCTGAACATCTGCCTTGACGATAAGGTGAAGTTCCTTCATATCGCCTTCCTGCATCTGCTCAAAGAGGTTGTCGAGTGTTACCTTCGTGCGGGAATTGAATTTTTCTTCCTTCTGCTCGTTGCGGCGCTGTTCCACCAGTTCACGGGCAAGGCGTTCATCCGTTACGGCGTTGAAGATATCGCCGCCCATCGGCACGTCGTTCAGCCCAGTGATCTCCGCCGGAACACTCGGTCCTGCAGTTTTAATCTTCCTGCCGTTTTCATTCGCCATAGCACGCACACGGCCTACCGTCGTACCCGCTACAATAATGTCGCCGATATGGAGGGTGCCGTTCTGCACCAGCACGGTGGCAATCGGGCCGCGGCCCTTGTCAATTCTTGCTTCAATGACGGTGCCTTTAGCGGCGCGGTCCGGGTTTGCTTTCAGTTCCTTCATATCCGCTACAAGGAGGACGGTTTCCAGCAGCTCTTTAATGCCTTCCTTGGTTACGGCGGAAACCTTTACGCACGGTGTTTCCCCGCCCCATTCTTCCGGAACCAGCTCGTACTTTGTAAGCTGCTCCATAACCATCTGCGGGTTCGCACCCGGTTTATCCATTTTGTTAATGGCTACGATAATGGAAACTTTCGCAGCTTTTGCATGGTGGATTGCCTCGATGGTCTGCGGCATAATGCCGTCGTCTGCGGCGACAACCAGTATGGCAATATCCGTAACCTGCGCACCTCTGGCACGCATGGTGGTGAAAGCTTCGTGGCCCGGCGTGTCGAGGAACGTTACATCACGGCCGCCAACCTTAACCTGGTAAGCGCCGATCGCCTGCGTAATGCCGCCCGCTTCGGTAGAAGTGACGTTCGTGTGACGAATCGCGTCCAGCAGAGAAGTCTTGCCGTGGTCAACATGGCCCATCACAACAACAACCGGTGCGCGCGGAACAAGGTTATCGTCTTTGTCTTCGCTGTCATCAATAATCTGGTCTTCAATGGTGACGACAACTTCTTTTTCCACCTTTGCGTGGAATTCCAGAGCGGCAAGGGATGCCGTGTCAAAATCAACGACATCGTTTACCGTGGCAAATACGCCGAGGTCCATCAATTTCTTGATGACTTCCGCCGCTGTTGCCTTCAGACGCAGAGCCAGCTCACCAACCGTAATCTGCTCTGGTATCTGTATGGTAATCGGCTTGTTTTTGCGCTCCAGCGCAATACGGCGCAAACGCTCCGACTCTGTTTCTCTGCGTGCATTGCGCGGGCGTCCGCGATAACGTGCGCTGCGCTGTGTAAGCTTCTGTTTCTTTACGGTGCTGTCAGGAGAGCGCACCTTTTCGGAAGCGAGGCGGTCATATTTTTCGTTGTAGCGGTCAAGCTCCACACTGGAAGCGTGCGTATCCACAATTCTTCCCGTCGGGCGTACAACAGAACCGCTGGTTTCCATCCGCACCGTCTGCTGCTGCGGATGCTTCTTAGCCGGCTGCTGCGGATGCTGCGGCCTTTTGTGCTGCGCGGCAGAAGCGGCGGCCTGTGCAAATTTTGCCGGGCGTGCTGCCGGGTTTGCTGGGGCGCTGTTTCGGCTCCTTTGGGGAACCGGTGCTTTCTTCGCGGCGGCTGGGGCGGCTGGGGCGGCCTGCGGCGCCTGTTTTGCTGCCGCCTTTGCGGGTTTTTGGGCAGGCTTTTCCGGTTCTATAGCGACATCCGGCTTTTCGCTTTCTACAACCGCTTTGCGCTTTTCGGCCTCGGCAAAGTAAGTATCCAGGCTCTTCGTCGAATTCTTCTGCGTAAAGTCTTCAAAAACAAGATCCAGCTCGTCTTCCGTCAGGGCTGTCATGTGTTTTTTGGTTTCACCTGTGTATTTTTCCAGCGTATCAATAACGTCCTTATTGGGAACGTTTAGGTCGCTTGCCACATCGTGTACTCTGTATTTAATCATCATGTATTGGTTCCTCCTCGTTTTCCTCACTCAGCTTGAGCAGTGCTTCTGCAAACCCTGCATCTTCCACCGCGATAACTCCCGTTCGCCTGCCCAGCGCGGCCTGCGCCGCATCCATGTCTCCTGGGAGCTCCGCCACCTTTACACCGGCTGCCGCCGCTTCCTCTTTTACTGCGCGCGCCGTCCGCTGGGAAAGGTCGCGGCTTAAGTACACCAGTTTTACGTGGTGCGCCCGCACCGCCTGTTTCACTGCTTCACCGCCGAGTTCCAGTTTCCCGGCCCTCCGGGCAATGCCCAGCAGGTTCATCAGCCGTTTATTTGTTTCCAAGCAGCTCCTCCTCCATACGGTCATAAACTTCGTCCGGGATTCTGCACGAAAAAGCTTTTTCAAACCGACGGGCTTTCCGCGCGGCTTTCAGGCACTCCGCACTGCGGCACACATAGGCGCCGCGGCCCGGCTTGCGGCCGGTCAGATCCAGCGAAACCTCTCCGTCGGGTGATTTCACGACCCGAACGAGTTCCTGCTTTGGTTTCATTTCGCCGCACCCTGCGCACATACGCAGCGGTATTTTTCTTTTATGAATCATGCCGTGATTCCCCCTGTTCCCGAAAGCCGATGTCCTTTACTTCTGCGGTTTCTGTTCTGTCAGCCGTGTTTCTTCGTTGCTGCTGAAGCTGCTCTGTGACTTAATATCTATCTTCCATCCCGTAAGGCGGGCAGCCAGGCGGGCATTTTGACCCTTGTTGCCAATGGCGAGCGAAAGCTGGTCATCCGGCACGCTTACACGGCAGGCGTGCGAGCCGTCTTCTGCAGGCGCAACCTCCAGCACACTGGCCGGGGAAAGTGCCGCGGCGATGAATTTGCACGGGTCGTCGCTGTAGTCGACAATATCAATTTTTTCGCCGTTTAGCTCGTCAACGATATGGTTCACACGCATTCCTTTTGCGCCAATGCAGGAACCGACGGCGTCAACATCCGGGTTATGGCTTACAACGGCAACTTTGGTACGGGAGCCGGCTTCACGCGAAACAGCCTTGATTTCAACTGTGCCGTCGTAGATTTCCGGAACTTCTTCTTCAAACAGGCGGCGCACAAGGTCCGGGTGAATCCGGCTGACCATGGCGCGCGGGCCTTTTTCCGTTTCTTTTACATCTGCAACATAGACTTTGATGTGGTCACCCACATGAAGTACTTCGCCCGGTACCTGCTCGGACTTCGGCAGTATGGTTTCAGCTCTGCCGATGATGAGGGTTGCGGCGCCGCTGCGCGGATCAATCTGGTCAACAGCTGCGGAAACAATCTCCTGGTGCTTGCTTTCAAATTCCTGAAGCATATGGCTGCGCTCGCCTTCGCGCACACCTTGCCGGATTATGTTTCTTGCCGTCATTGCGGCAATACGGCCGAAGTCTTTCGTATTGAGCGGAACGGCCACGGTTTCACCCACTGCAGCGGTCGGGTTAATTGCGCGTGCTTTTTCCAGCGTAATCTCTTTGCCCGGCTCGGTGATGTCTTCCGCAACGGTCTTGTTCAGAAGAACCTGAAAAATCCCCTTGGCCTGGTCGGCGTTCACCACGCAGTCCTCGTTGCCGTAACTGCTTTTACAGGCTGTGACAATCGCCTTCTTTATGCGGTCCAGCATAAAATCGGCGGAAATACCGCGCTCTTTGTCCAGCATGGCCAAGGCGCCGAAAATCTCGCTGCTGGTATTGTCTTCGGCGGTTTTGGTAGTCTTTTTGCTCTTGCTCATGATTTTCTAATCTCCTCCAAATAAATCGTCTTCCCGAAGCCGCACCGAGGCGGCATCCTTCCGTGAAACAGAAAGGGGCCCGCCCTCTTCCGGCTGCAGCAGAAACGTGTTGCCGGAAAGCCTGCCGAGCTTGCCTTCCAAAACACGGCGACCATCCGCAAGCGGACGGATCAGGCGAACGGTAACCGGCGAACCGGCGTACTGCTTAAAATGTTCGGGGCGGGTGAGCTCACGGTCTACACCCGGCGAAGAAACCTCCAGGCAGTAAGAGTCCGGCACCGGGTCCAGTTCATCCAGCGGAGCGTCGATGGCCCGGCTCATTTTTTCGCAGTCCTCTATTCCAACCCCACCGGGTTTGTCAATAAAGACCCGCAGGTACCAGGCCCCGCCTTCGCGCACATAGCGCACATCCCACACTGTAAGCCCAAGCTTTTCCGCATAGGGCAGGACGCACGCCCGAACCTTTTCGGCAACGCCGCCTTTTTTCGCTTCAGCCAAACCTTTCACCTCATAATACAAACAAAAGAGCGGGTCGCCCCACTCTTTCATCCTCACTTTATTATTCTGTACCAATTTTACCACACTTACACTGAAATTGCAAGGGAAAGCACGGTTATTCTTCCATCTGTTTTCCCAAGAACGAAGCAGCCACCTGCACCAGCATGGCGTCGGCCTGCGCCGGGGCTTCCGCTTTGCCGCCCTCCGGCTGAAGAACAACAATCGAGCCGGCAACGTCGCTTGAAGCCAGGATTGGGCAGATAAGCGCAGCCTGACGGTCAATGCCCTCGATGGGAAGAATGGTTTCGCCTGAACCGGCGGTGTAGGTACGGCGTGTCTGCACGCTTTCTTCCAGTTCCGGCGTCACGCGGCGCTCAAGGAACTCTTTGCGTGAAACGCCTGCAGCCGCCACTACGTGGTCACGGTCACAGATAATAGTAGAGAGGCCCGCCGTTCGGTTCAACACTTCGGCGTACTGCGCGGCAAATGAGGAAAGCTCGCCTACCGGGGAGTATTTTCTGAAAATTACGCCGCCCTGCGCATCTGTAAAGATCTCAAGAGCATCGCCTTCGCGTATGCGTAAAGTCCTGCGGATTTCTTTTGGAATTACAATGCGCCCAAGGTCGTCAATCCTTCGTACAATGCCTGTTGCTTTCATTTTGCCTTGCCTCCTAAACGCTGTTGTTTGGATTTCGATACTATTATGAGCAGGAAAAGTCTGTGTATACTTGCCAACCAAAAAGAACAAATGTATAATTAGAAAATGATTCTTTGTAATTTTGCTTGGCAAAGCATAATATCGGATGATTTTATAACAAATTTTCGCTGTGGAGGTATTTATATGAGCAAAATAAGGCGTTTTTGTACTCTGGGTATTATTGGAGTGTTTCTGTTCCTTTTTGTAGGATGCTCGGCCCGTACTGTTATTTCGACCAATGAGTTCCAGAGTCAGGCAAAATCTTCTGGCTTTACGGTTGCGGCCAATTCATCAGATGAATCCGGTGCGCAAAAATCTCTAACTGCTACAAAAGACGGTACCGACGTACAGATTAACTTTTATGAGTTTACCGATGCCAATGCCTCGCAGACCTGGTACACCGCGCAGAAAGCGCAGCTCGGCACTGCCGGCAAAACGGTGGTGGACAGTGACGCTTACAACAAATATTCTGTACAGAACGGCGACTTCAGCTACATTGCCGTACGTATGGACAAAACGGCAATCCTCTGCAAAACCGTTGCCTCAAAGAAGAGTGTCGCGGAAGATTTTTTGAAGAAGATAAAATATTAAGAGTTCCCTTACAGACAGAAAAGAACCCGGAGCACAGCAAAATGCGCTCCGGGCTTTTTAATTTAAAATAAGTTTTATGGGACTTCCGGGCCTGGCCCAGCCGGGAATGTTTCTTTCAGGAAGTCTTCTACACGGTGCTGCAGCACAGGTTCAATATCCGGGAAAGTAAGCTCGCCCGGTATGCCGCCGAAAAGCTCGGTGCGCTTCGTTTCCGAAACCGGAAGCGGAAAGAACTCCTGCACCTCGGCAAAATACAGCATCCCGAATGCCTCGGAGCCGTCCTCTTTCCGCACGCCGTAAATGCTTACGGGCATCATGCGAAAACACGCCGCACCTGTTTTTTCGGAAAGCACACGGCGGGCGGTCGCTTCAATATTTTCGGCATCCCTGCGGCTGCCGCCCGGGAGTTCGTATGTGTTCCGATCCTCCTGTTTGCAGTAAACCCACTTTCCCTGATAGCGGGGAACAACGACTGCAAACTGCAGGGCATCATTGTCTGCCATATGGCAGAAAAAAACTTCGCGCATAGAGTCCCTCCCTCAAAAGGCTAAAAGACTTTTCCGGAAAAACCGGCAAAGACCATAGAAAGTATTCCTACATAAATCAGTACGCCTGGCAGACCGGAAAAGGCTTTCGGCATATCCGGATTTGCGCAGGTTTTCATTGCCTGTTCCAGAATCAGCACCGCGAAAAAATACGCGGCGCCCGTGCCAAGGGCATACCCAACCGTCTGTGAAATGCCGAACTGAAACGCCTGCTGAATGAAAGGGATTGCCAGCACAACGGTATTAGCCGCCGACTGAGCCAGCATCCACTCGTACTTTTCATAAAATTTTTTTGCGAAGAAACGCAGCAGCGCCGCCGCCGCTAAATAAAAAAGCGCCGCCGCCACCGTAAGCACTGCCGGGTAAACCACCTGCCGCGGCCCGGCGAAGTATGGTGAAAGCAGGTACCCGGCAAAACCGGATGCAAGCGAAAAGCCCGTAACAAAAAGCGCGCCTACCCCCGCACCGGAGGGATATTCTGCCGTGCGCAGCACACGGCTGAGACCGGCGCCGCCCGCAAAAATCACGTTTTCCGCCGTCAGCGCCAAAACCGCGCTCGCCGCCATTCTTACGAACACACTTACCCCTCCTTTACCGCTCGCTTTTCACGCTGCAGATTCATCTGCTTCACTATGGCAGCCAGAAAACCCAGCAGCAAAAAACCGGCAAATGGAAAATCAAAGCCCGTGCCTACGCCGTTCCCGGCAAGGCCACGGTCCCAAATGCCGCCCGTCATCCAAAGCTCCCGCACTGCCGCAGTCACGCATACTACAGCGGTAAATCCAACCGAACAGCCAAATGAATCAGCCAGCACAGCCGGAAACACGTGCTCCGGCGCGTATTCCGCTGCACGGGCATACAGCACCGAGTTGCAGGCCATCAGCGGAGCCGCCATGCCAAGGATTTGAGGGTAACCGGGCATCATCTGCTGCAGCAGAAGCGCTGCGGGGACATAGAAAATACCGGTTGCCGCCAATGCGGCGGATGGCCTGACCCATTCCGGAAGAAGAAGGCCCAAAAAACACATCAGCAGCTGCGACGGAATGGCCGTCAGCAAAAACAGGATGGAAAGCGCAGCGGCATTTTTCAGCCCGAAACCAGCCGCAACAACCGGGTAAAAGCCTAGTGCTCCCACCACAATAGGGTTGCGAAACAGCACACCGTTCCAGAAAATTGTTCCCATGCTGCGGGTAATCAGCTGTTTTCTACTCGGTTCCATTTGCCATGCCCTCCCAACCGCGAAGCCGGCCTTCGGCCGCATCAATAACCGGAGCCATGGCATTTGCCGCCAGCACTGCAAAGCAGGCACTCTGCCCGCTGACGCCGCGGCGCCGGAACGCCATAAGCACCACGCCCGCCAGCGCTCCATAAACAGCCCGGCCGAACGGCGTGCGCGGCGAAGTGACCGGGTCTGAAATCATAAAGACCGCACAGAAAAGAAGCGAACCGGAAAGCAATTCATACTTTGTGGAGGTAATCGGTCCGCACGCAATGCGTGGAAAAAAAGCCGCCAGCAGCACCGCCACCGCAAGGAACGACACGGTCGCCTCCCAATGAGCCGCGCGGCTAAGGAACAGCAGCAGCGCGCACGCGCCGATCACCAGCCCAAGGCCGGTTCCCAAAGGGCCGGCATCTTCGCCCAAAAGGATATTCATGGGGTAAATGTCCGGCATAAGGCCGCCCTTCAGCACTGCGGCCGCAGGCTCGCCCGCCTGAAACGTACAGTCGGCGAACGGGGGCAGCACATACGGTTTCGCCGGGTCAAAGTACAGGTTCAGAAAGCTTGGCCAGCAAAGAACCGCAAATGCCGTACCGGCTGCCGCCGGATTAAAGGGATTCCTCCCAAAAGAGCCGAACGGAACTTTCGCGGCCAGTATGGCAAAAGCTCCCACTGCACATGGAAGCCAGAGCGGCGCATTCAGCGGCAGCAGCATGGCTGCGGTAAGCCCCGTAACGACCGGGGAAAGGTCGCTCACGCCAAACCCTTTTCCGCGGATGAGATTCCCGGCGGATTCGCACAGCAGGCAGGTCAGCACCGCCGCACCTGCCATGGTAACGGGGCGCATCCCGTACCGGATAACCGGAATAATCAGCAGGGAACAGAGCGCGGCTGTAACGGTGCCAAGCATTGCGGCAACCGTTGGGCCTTCCCGCACAAAAGGCGGTATGCCATCTTTCAGCTTCATGCTCCAACACTGCCTTTCTTTCCTGCAGCAGCACGCCGTACTTCAGCTGCGAGTTCAATTCCGGATGGGCATACAAGGCCACAGGCATTGCAGCCGATGCAGGCCTCCACATGAAAAAAGAGCAGGGAGTCTGGGCGGCTGCTTTCCAGTTCGCGGTGAACCAGCCACGGGATAATTCCCACTGGGCAAGCACGCGCACAGCGTCCGCATTTCACACAAGGATACACCGAATGCTTTGGGGCTTTGCGCTGCACAAAAAGGCAGCGCGCCGTCACGGTTATGGGAAAGGAAAGGCCGCGCACCGTGCGCCCCGCTATCACAGAGCCAACTGCGGCAAACTGCGCAGAGTCATCCATCTTTGCGGCTTTCAGCACCGTTTCCGCCGAAGTGCCGATGGTGACGCGGTAATTGCCGGGCTTATCCACAGCATCCCCGGCTACGGTAAGAACGGTTTCTTCCTGCGGAATCCCGCTGCAAACGGCATCCGAAAGTGCCGTGCAGGCCTGAACGCCCAAAAGCGCAGCTTTCTTCCCGCTCCTGCCAAGCTTCTGCGTCAGCAAGCAGGCCGCCGGGTAGCGCTTTCCGACTGCGAACGCCGGAATTCCGGTCAATTTCTGCGAAAAACGCTTGGCATCGCTGCCGGATGCCGCTGCCACGCGGTTCTCATCCGCGCCGCAGGCTTTTGCCGCCAGCCGCAGGCCGTCGGTTACTTTTTCCGGTTCTTCGCGCAGCACCGCCTGTTCTGCGCAGGCAACGGAATCGTCATCAAAGCCGCAGGCAACTAGAAAATCTGTTTTCTGCTCTGCAAACAGCTCCAAGACCTGGGCAAGGGGCTTGCCGCTTAGCTCGTCCACAATACCCGCCTGCCGGGCAGCGCGAAGGATTTCCGCAGGCTCCGCATCTTTTCCCGCAGGTGAAAAGTTGGCGTGGGGTTTTCTGCCTTGTGGGGCGGGAAGGCGACGGATGCCGTTTTTCAGCAGGGCGGTTTTCTCCTGTTCCAGTTTTACGCCGTGTTGGAGCATCGCCGTTCCCCCCTCTTTCCGCTAAAGCGCGCTGTCCGCGTCCTTCAGGTCGCGAATGGCTTTTGCCGGATCTTCCGCGCCGAAAATTGCCGTGCCGGCGACACAGATGTCTGCACCGGCCTGTGCGGCTATGCGGGCAGTTTCCGAATTAATGCCGCCGTCCACTTCCACCAGCACACTGGGTGCTTTTTCTTTGATGGTGCGGATTTTCGGCATCATGTCGCGCATGAATTTCTGGCCGCCAAAGCCGGGCTCCACCGTCATAACAAGCGCCATATACAGCTTGTCGAGGTACGGGAGCAACGCTTCCACCGGAGTGCCGGGCTTAATGGCTGCGGCAGGTTTTGCCCCGCTCGCGATAATTTTTTCGATCGCTTCGGCCGGGTCGTCAACAGCTTCGAGGTGGAATGTGATGATGTCCGCTCCGGCTTTCCGGAAATCCGGCAGGTAACGCAGCGGATTGTCCATCATAAGGTGTACGTCAAAAGGTTTGTCGGTGTAGCGCCGGATTGCTGCAATGACCGGCGGGCCGAAGGTGAAGTTCGGGACAAAATGCCCGTCCATCACGTCAAGGTGAATCCAATCTGCGCCTGCTATATCGATGCGTATAATCTCATTGCTGAGCTGCGAAAAATCTGAAGCAAGGATCGATGGTGCCGTTATCATAAACTTTCACTCCTCCGCAACTTATTGTAACCCAACTTTCACCCAATTTCAACTGCTGCGGCCTCTTCAAATGGTTCTTACATTAATTTTCCAGAGCTTCAAAAAAAGGAAAACTTCTTTCATTTTTCTGGAATCCTGCCCAAAATAACGACTGAACTGGAATTTTGCCGAGCCAAAGCGGTTCCGAGGCAACGGGCACAAAGTGCCTTTCGCTGCCTACGGCACCCACGAGGAAAGGCAGGCATAAAAGAATCGCTTCTCATATTGCAGGGTTTGGCTGCAAAAAGTCAGCCGCCGGAGAAAAATCCCCGGCGGCCATCTATCATAAAGCGGATGAAATATATTTGCCCCGCACAACCATTCTATGCTGGCGCGGCAATTGCGCGCCTACTTCCCGCTTTGTTTTCCATGATACTCGCGGCGGTATTTCCGCAGACGAAAGGCCATGATCACACAGCTTCCCACCAAGACTGCCACTGCGGCTGCACGGAAGATTATGCCCGGAATACCTATGAAAAGGTTCATCCCGGTTGCGGCGCCCACCGTCCACCAAACGGAAAGGTAAAGGAAAAAACCGCCGATGAGGTAAAACATCCGGTTTTCGCGCGCCATCCGGGCAATCAGGAAAAGCCCTACAAAAAACCAAATCAGTGCATAAAAATAATTCATCGTGCTCCCCCCGTTTCCGCGGTTCCATCATACCGCGCCGCAGGCGGAACTGTCAAGCAGACAAAAAAGGAGGAGCCGCGCAGGCTCCCCCTAAATTCTGTTTTTGTGTCAGTTCAAAACATAAACGTTCATGGGGCGGGCGCCGAAATTGGCGCATTCGCCGTAGCTGGAGTAGAAGAGGTCGGCTACAATATCCCCGCACATCGCTGCTCCACCTGTGTCTGCCGCAACCGCATAACCGTAAACTGTGCGACCATCCGGCGAGCAGATATAAAGCCGTGTGCCGTAAGGAATGATGTTGGGGTTCACCGCCACACGCCCATACTGAGCGTGCATGCCGGAAGCCGTCCACTGGCCGGTGCAATATGCGGTGCAGCGCCCGCATATCATTTTGCGGTACGAAACGGTGCTGCCGTTACTGTCAAGGAGTGTGCCATCCGAGCAAACAACCGCACTGTTGCTGTCAGGGGCTTTGGTGCCAATGACAACGACCTTGCTGACTGGCTCTTTTGTGACCGTCGTCTTAATAACCGATGACTGCACCACTTTACCGTTTAAAATTTTCTGACGTGTTACGATGTTTTTGCAGCCATTCCGGCCTGCTGTCTGCACTTCCTGAGTGCCAGCCATCTTGGAACTGTCTCTTTTTGTCTGAGTCGTGTATGCAAGAGCCTGAGTAGAAGTCACATCCCGGTACGAAACGCGGCTGACGCCAATCTTCATACCTTCCGTAACCGCCTTGTCGGGGCCTGGGGTTGGAAAATCCTGCGTTCCAAGCGCAATACCCGCCTGCCGCAGAGCGTCGGAAACAGTGCCTTCCCAAACCAGAAGACTGCCCGTCTTCCCATCCGCAGTGATGCACACATGATAGCGGCGGCGTATGGTAACTTCCATGCCGTCTTTGGCGGGGGCACTCAGCGGTGCCGAAACCGTGTCATTGTCACCAAGCGTTACATCCGCTAAGGCCAGCGCGTCGGCAACATTGTCGCCGTAATGGGCTGTCACCTTTTGGACTTTGCCGTCAACTGCAACAGAAACATGTTTTGCCTTGAGGACGGTAAGGACAACGTCTGCCCTGTCGTTTTGCTTCTCGGTATAATCCGTGCGAAGAATCCGGTCATCCGCCGAGACGGAAACCCCTGCGGCATCCAGAATCTTGGAAGTGCTTTTCCGCATATCTTCCGACTCAATGCCAACAACTTTCTTTTCCCCGCCGTCCACCGAAACGGAAGCATACATGGCAGCAGCCATGGCGGTTGCCACCGAGCTGACCGTAATGCCAAGCATTACAAAAAGTGCAACGGCCTGCCGCACAAACTGGCGGCGTTCCTCTTTTTCAAGAGCTTTGGCCCACACAGCCACGTCCCCAAAAAGCTTTGCCGCCGTGCCAGAAATCTTTGCCGCTGCTCTGGAAGCGAGGCGGCGCACGAAGAACGTGCGATCAAAAAAATTATGAATTGTCTTTTTCAGGCTAAAATAAGCAAGATTACGCAAAAGATTCACCCTTTTCGTTGAGTTTGGCGGCTCGTTCCCGGGGAAAATCCCCACTCGCCGGAAACCGTATTTTTGTGAAGCTTATCGTTGAGTGTTATTATATTCGACGAAACGCCAACTGTCAAACTGTTTCAGTAAACGATTTTGTATATATTGCACATATCCTTTCATTTATTAATTCCTTATTTGACTCATTCTAGGCCCCTATGGACGGTTTCTACTGGTTGCCGCATTTTCCAAGACCCGCTTTTCTGTGCAATTTGTAAGAAAACAGTTAGTTACAATCTTGTTACAAGTATTTCAAAACTGTTTTAATTTTATGTAAGAATTATATTCGTTCACACCTCATTCACAAAGCATCTCTCCAGCGTGATTCCATGCGGCTTCCCGCTAATTTCCATTCTTGAATATTGCAGCGCCATTTTTGTCGAAATCTTTTTGGAAGAAGGCTGTTTGTAACAGGGCTAGCTTTCATTTCTGGAATTCTTTTAGCATAAATTTCGGGCTTTTTTACTTTTCTTCTTTCGCAAGAAAGGCGGCAGGCGGGCAAATACGGCAGCGGGCAAATGAATTTCTCGCGATTTTGCCGCTGATTTTTTCGCAGAAAACAGCTGATTTTCTTTTTGCGGAATCCTAGCCCCTGGGATGGAAAAAGCCCGGCATACATTTTGTATGCCGGGCTTTTGCTGCATAAAGCAGCAGTAAAAATGAAAGATTCGAAAATCAGCGCTTGCTGAACTGCGGTGCGCGGCGAGCAGCCTTCAAGCCGTACTTCTTACGTTCCTTCATTCTCGGGTCACGGGTCAGCAGGCCCGCTTTTTTGAGGATAGGACGAAGATTTTCGGAATCGTACTGCAGCAAGGCGCGGGCAATACCGTGACGGATTGCACCGGCCTGGCCGGTAACGCCGCCGCCTGCCACACGGCAGACAACGTCGAACTTGTCGTTCGTTCCAGTCAGCTCAAGCGGCTGGCGAACAATCGCCTTTAAAGTATCGAGGCCAAAGTAGTCATTGATATTGCGGTCGTTAATCGTAACCTTGCCGGAGCCTTGGTATACTCTTACGCGCGCAACACTGCTCTTTCTTCTGCCAGTTCCATAAAAATATGACGCTTTTTCGTACATCGTGTAGCTCCTCCTTACAGTTCCCAGGTTTGCGGCTTCTGGGCGGCATGAGTATGCTCGGCACCTTCGAAAAGGTGAAGCCTTGTCATAGCAGCACGTCCAATCGTCGTGTTTGGAACCATGCCTTTTACAGCGAGTTCCATGGCCTTGCACGGTTTCTCAGCCATAAGAGTCTTGTAGTTGACTTTCTTCATATGGCCAATGTAAAGCGTAGGATGATACCAAATCTTCTTTTCCAGCTTTTTGCCGGTAAGAACGGCATCTTTGCAGTTGACAATAACGACATTGTCGCCGCAGTCAGCATGAGGTGCAAAAATGACCTTGTGCTTTCCGCGCAGAAGAACAGCGGCTTGAGCAGCAACGCGGCCCAGCGGTTTCCCGGCTGCGTCGATTATATACCATTTGCGCTCAATGTCGCCTGCTTTCGGCATATAGGTAGACATAAATTTCCCTCCTGATTTTTAAGCTCTTTGCAACGTTTACGATTCTACCACGGCGCCAGCAAAGTGTCAAGAGGTCAAACCCAGATTTTTTAATTTACTTCCCGGTATCTCGATTTTTCTCGTGTTTTCAGTGTATTTCCTCGCGTTTTCTCATTCGTCATTTCAAAAATTATTTTTGCGGCTGAATACCGGAATCCGCGATTTATTGTAAACTAATTATTTTGTTTAAGTTTACAATAGGGGCAAAAAAGCGCTGGGAAGCAGCTTTTTCAGCGGCGATTCCCTTTCCCGCGAGTAATATTCACCGAGTTTTTAACACTTTCGACCGACTTTTCAACATCTAGTTGTTGACAAAGAGTTTTCCACAAACAGTCGAAACAAATCCGCTCCCGGCCGCCGGGTGCTTTTATAATCTTTTCTTCAACAAGCTTTGCGCAGTCGCGCCACAAAAACGCCTTTTCCTCAGCAAATCCGCAGGCTTCGGCACATTCCCGGTCATACCGTTCGACCTTTTCCTGCGTGCTGCACAGACCTTTCGACCTGTTCGGGCAGGCGGCGCAGATTTCGTCGGTTCCATGGTGAAAAACCACCTCGGTATCCGGTTTTTCACAAAGAAGGCGTTTTATGTGGAACATATTTTCCACAAATCCACCACCGTACCCTTTTCCAATAAAATAGTGCAGGCACAGCGCATGATGCGGCCGCAAAATCACGCGGCTCATGCCGCACCCGCTTCTGTGCTGACACGGCTGAGCGCATGGGAAAGCCGGGGCGCAAGCACTGATGCCACGACGATTTTTGCCGTGTCTCCAATCAAAAAAGGAACCACACACAGCATCAGCGACTCTGCAAGGCCGCGGTGGGTGCTGAACATAAACCACGCGGTGCCGAGAAAATAGCAGGCCGCCGTTCCAAAAATCATTCCGAACACAAGCGGAAGTATTTTCTTCCCAAACCGGTCGGCAAACAGGCCCACAAGCCATGCGCATATAATGTAGCCTACAAGGTACCCGCCCGTTGGGCCCATCAGCACGGCGGCTCCACCACTGAACCCGGCAAAAACCGGAATGCTCACCGCACCAAGCAATAAATAAACAAGCTGGCTCAATGCGCCGCCGGCCGCGCCGAGAACTGCCCCCGCAAGATAGACCGAAAAGGTGGCAAGGCAAATCGGCACAGGACCAATCGGAACGGAAATTTGTGCTGTTACAGCCGTCAAAGCGGCAAAAAGCGCACAAAGGACCAGTGTTTTCACTGGTGTGGATGGTAATTTTTTCATATTTTTCTCTCCTTTCCTCTATTGTAATGGGTTTGGCTCCTATTGTCAACCTTATATATTATTTAAGTTTACAATTAGGGATTTTCCATAATAAGGCTAATCTTTTGAGGAAAACTGCACTGCCGTGAAAGGCGGATTTCCGGGAACCGGCCCTTTTCAAAAGCTGCATCCAAAAGCGCAGCTTTTTCCTATATATAATGTAAGGGCAGCGGCTTAAAAAGCGCGCTGCCCATTTAATGCTTTGCTTATCGCAGAAAAAAACCTGTCAGAGTTCGCGGTCGACGGCCTGCGCAACTTTGCGCACCTTGCCGAAAAGTTTGGCGTACGCCTGCGGTGTCAGCTGCTGCGCAGCGTCACTCATGGCGTGCTTCGGGTCCGGGTGCACTTCAATAATCAGCCCGTCGGCACCCGCCGCGATTCCCGCTAGGGAAAGCGACTCTATGTAAGAAGCTTTCCCCGCCGCGTGCGACGGGTCAATAATAATAGGAAGACAGCTGCATTCCCGCACGACCGCCACCGCGGAAACATCCAGCGTGTTGCGCGTTGCCGTTTCAAACGTGCGAATCCCGCGCTCACAGAGGACAACATTGCAGTTGCCCTCACTCATAATGTACTCTGCCGCGTCCAGCCACTCCTCTATGGTGTTTGCAATGCCGCGCTTCAGCAGCACCGGCATCTTGGTGCGCCCCACTTCTTTTAGAAGGCGGAAGTTCTGCATATTGCGCGCGCCAATCTGGAACATATCGCAGTATGGCATGGCAACAGGAATCAGGTCATGGTCGGTGATTTCCGTCACAGCTTTCAGCCCGTAAGCGTCAGCCGCTTTGCGCAGCAGCTTCAGGCCCTCTTCCTCCATGCCCTGAAACGAGTATGGGGAAGTACGGGGCTTGTACGCACCGCCGCGCAGGAATTTCGCCCCGGCAGCCTTCACGCCCGCCGCAGCTTTCATAATCTGTTCCTCATTTTCCACGGCGCACGGCCCGGCTATCATACACAGTTTTTTGCCGCCAATTACTTCGCCGCCCACGTTTACCGTGCGGCCTTCCGGCACCATCTCACGGCTTGCAAGCTTGTAGCTGTGCATGATGGGCACGCATTTTTCAACGCCGTCCATCAGTTCAAGGTTTGCGCCCTCCAGCTTCGATTTGTCGCCCAGCACGCCGATAATCGTTGCCTGGGCGCCTTTCGAAAGGTTTGCGCCGAGACCGCGGGCTTTCAGCTCTTCTATGACTTTATCAATATCCTGCTGCGTGCAGGTGCGCTTCATTACTATTATCATATCATTTCCCCTGTTTCTTGAAGATTGTTTCTATTTTACACTTTAAATCGCAAAATTTCAAGTACTGAAATTTTACCCATAAAT